>NZ_JBTVVN010000052.1:0-20397 GCF_054819755.1 Clostridium sp. DL1XJH146 | reverse complement strand
ACTAATAATTATATAATATTTTATTACATTTTTGGATTAATTTATCTCGAAATATTTTTACTCGTTAAAGCTGTATTTTAACATATTTTATTTTCTGTAGTATTTTATTATATTTATGTATAGTTTATTAATCATATGCTAATACTTCTAAAGAGGTGATTCTATGTCAATTGATTATACACTTTCTTGTAATAATAGTTCTTCAGTTTTCTTAATTAGAGATATTTTATCAAAGGTAATATTAGAGCAATTAAATTTAAACAAAGACATAATAATTCTTTGTATAGGATCTGATCGTTCTACAGGTGATTCTTTAGGTCCTTTAGTTGGAAGTAAACTTTCTTTTTTAAACAGAAAAAAGCTTTCGATTTTAGGTGATTTAGAAAATCCTGTTAATGCACAAAATATAGACAAAATCAAAAATAACATCTATAAAAAATATAAAAAACCTTACATAATTGCTATTGATGCGTCATTAGGTTCTATGCAATCAGTAGAAACTATATTAATTCAAGATAAACCATTATCTCCTGGCGCTGCTTTAAATAAAAATATACTATCTATTGGCGATTTGAGCATAAAAGGCATTGTAAATGTTTCTGGGTCTCTTGATTTTATGGTACTACAAAATACAAGGTTAAATACTGTAATGAATTTAGCAGATGTTATTTCTGAAGGAATTTATCATTGTATTATAAAAACAATGGGTAATAATAAGTATTTTAATAAAGTCAATGTAAAGTAAATTTTTCTATAAATAATTAAATTCACTTCCTAATGATATATATAAATAAAATTTAATTAATCATTTTTAATTTGTGTTGGTAAATTTTTAAATTGATTTATCGTAAATAATTAAATTCTCATTATAAACTTTTCTTATAGTTACATTTCTTCAAAATATAATTTAACAGAAAAAACAACATTAATATATTTCCTGTTAATGTTGTTTTTATTTCATTTATTTAATTAACCTTTATATTTTATCTTACTATTGATTCAATACATTCTGTAAAACATCTTTTTCTTCTTCTAAAAGTTTGTATTTACTTTTTCCATCATTTATTGCTTTTGCGTATACAGTGCTTTCATTTCTATTGTACAATGAAGAAATAACTACTCCATTATCTTTTTTATCGAGTAATGCTAAGGAAAAGCTCAAATCGCTTCCAACATCCTCAAAAGCACGATATCGTTTCAACGAAACCTTTTGTATCGAATTTAGAAATTTTTCTTCTAATCTGGTTGTCTCTGTTTCAAGATATTGAATTCTTTCTTCATTTTCTTCAACTTTTTCGTAGTATTTTTCAACTATATCTGCTATGCTTTTCTTTTCTATTCCTCTTGTTAATTTTTTATATCTTTTATTTATCTTGTTCAATCTAATTAAAATTATTATACTAATAAGCACTAATATTAATATAGTAATTATCATTCCACATATAAATACTAAAAGGTTGCTTTCTATCATATTAAGTGCATCTTTTGAATTAAATATAGCTATCATACTAAAATCCCTCCTGATTGTTTCACGTGAAACATTATATCTTTAGAATGTCTAAAATTCTCTGTAAATCTCCTTCAGAATAATAATCAATTTCGATTTTGCCTTTATTTTTACCCTTTTCCTTAATTTGAACCTTAGTATCAAAATAATCCTCTAGTTTAACCTTAATATCTTTATAATATGGTTCTAAATAAATATTATTTTTAACTTTTTCATCGTTATTCTTATTTTTAAGGTCTTTTATCAATTTTTCTGTAGATCTAACGCTTAACTTTTCGTCAATTATTTTCTGTGCTATATTATATTGCATTTCACCGTTGGATATAGCAAGAAGTGCTCTTCCATGCCCTTCTGATATTACAGCATCAATTATATAATCTCTTACTCTGTAATCAAGATTAAGCAGCCTCAATATATTTGTTATAGCTGATCTTGATTTTCCAATTCTACCACTTAGGTCTTCTTGTGTTAATTCAAATTCCTCTATTAATTTTGTATATGCCTCGGCTTCTTCAATAGGATTTAAATCTTCTCTTTGAATATTCTCAATTAACGAAATTTCTAGTAATTCTTTCTCTGATGTTTCTATTACTACTGCAGGAAGTTCTTTCAATCCAGCAATTTTAGAAGCACGCCACCTTCTTTCTCCTGCAACTATAACATACATATTTTTTTCTTTTTTTAATATTACCGGTTGTATAACACCGTGTTGTTTTATTGATTCTGCGAGAACCATTATTTTTTCTTCATCAAAGTTTTTTCTAGGTTGTTCTTTATTTGCTCTTATTAAATTTATTGAAATTTTACTAATTCCATCTACATTTTCTTCCATTTCTTCAGGAATTAGAGCTCCTAATCCTTTACCTAATCCGTGTTTTTTAACCAATTAGATCACTCCTATCTGATTATTCAAAAATTCTTCAGCAAGATTTTTATAAACAACTGCTCCTTTACACTTTTCATCATAAAGCATGATTGGTAACCCATAACTTGGAGCCTCTGCTAGTCTAATATTTCTTGGAATTTTATTTTCATATACATAATCTTTAAAATAATCTTTAACTTCTTTAACAACTTCTTCTGATAATTTAGTTCTAGCATCATACATGCTTAGAATAACTCCTTCAATTTCCAATTTCTTATTAAGTGATTTTTTCACAAGTTGTATTGTATTAATTAATTGACTTACACCCTCTAAAGCATAAAATTCACACTGAATTGGAATTAAAACTGTATCTGATGCTACTAGTGAATTAATTGTTAAAAATCCTAATGAAGGAGGGCAATCAATAAAAATGTAATCATAGTCTTCCTCTATATCTTTTATTTTATTTCTTAATAATATTTCCCTATTTTCTTTACTTATTAGTTCAATTTCAGCACCAACTAGGTCCATTTTTGAAGGAACGATATAAAAGTTCTCAACTAATTCACACTCAATAACAATATCATTTAGAGAGATATCATCTGAAGTTAACACATCATAAATTGAATACTCGATTTTATTTTTATCAAGTCCAATTCCACTTGTAGCGTTTCCCTGAGGATCTATATCTATTGCTAGTACTTTTTTTCCCATCATAGCTAAATAGGAACATAAATTAATACATGTAGTTGTTTTTCCTACCCCACCCTTTTGATTAAATATAGAAATTGTTTTCATTACTACACCATCCTAAATTAGATTTTTATATGTTTCACGTGAAACATTTATTTTTTTTTGGGAATTATAATTGTTACTTCTATATTTTCTTCATTTTCCTTTGATTTATATTTTGCTTCAATACCAAATTTATCAAAGACTTGTTTAATTGTATTTATATATATAGATGCACTAAATATACCTTTAATACGCTTTTTACCATCCTTTGATACTCCACTGCCATCAAATTTCAAAAGTTCTTTATTAATAAGATTTTCAGTATTGCTTACATTTAATTTTTTTTCTATAACTGAATTCAAAATTTTAAGTTGTAATTCTTTATTTGGCAACTTTAATAAAGCTCTAGAATGTCTTTCCGTTAAATTTCCTTTAAGTATTAATATTCTAATTTCTGAAGGAAGCTTAAGTAATCTTAACTTATTAGCAATTGTTGACTGCTTTTTTCCGATTTTTTCAGCTAATTCTTTCTGCGTATAGTTATGTTCCTTTATTAAATTATCATATGCTTCAGCTTCTTCTAAAAAATTAAGATCCTCCCTTTGTATGTTTTCTAAAAGAGCAATTGCTGCAGATTGTGTATCTGTTATATCTACAACTATAACAGGCACATTAGCAAGTCCAGCTCTTTTAGCTGCCCTATATCTTCTTTCTCCTGCTACAATTTCATAAGTATTTTCCATGATTTTTCTTACAGATATAGGTTGAATAATACCATAGGCACTTATTGATTTAGATAGTTCATCAATTGACTCATCATTAAAAGTTTTTCTTGGTTGGTATACATTAGGAATTAAAGATTCCACGTCTACATAAATAATATCTTTTTCCACTTCCACTCACCCTTTTTTCAAAATGTTAAACATATTCAAAATAACACCACTAATATATTATACTATAAAATATTAATATATCTTAGGGTATATTAATGTAATTTTGTATAAATACGAAATATTTTTGCCTTTTCTATTATTTTTATAAAAAAAAGAGACCCAAAAGTCTCTATAAAGGTTTACTATTAATATTTTTCCATATTCTAGGATATTGTATAGGTGTTTCTTTAATTTTTTTTATAATTACTAATTTATGATCTAATTGAGAGTTTTCTATGTTAGAATCTCTAATTTCAATTAATTCACCACCTAGTATTCTAATAGCCTTTTTTGAATCATTATATTCTTCTTCAGCACTTGGTCCTTTAAAAGAAATAAAATAACCACCTTTTTTAACATAAGGTAAGCATAGTTCACTGAGCATTCTTAAATTAGCAACTGCCCTAGAAGTTACTAAATCATAGTAACTTCTTCTCTTTTCCTTTTTAATAAATTCTTCTGCTCTTCCATGAATAAGTTCAATTTGCTCAATTTCTAATTTATCTGTAATATCCTTTAAAACATCAATTCTCTTTCTCAAAGAATCCAATAAAGTAATCTCTATTTTAGGATTCATTATTTTCATAGGTATCCCTGGAAATCCTCCACCTGTTCCAACATCCAATACTTTTGTACAAGCTTTAACTGGAGTAAATGAATATATTTTAAAAGAATCAATAAAATGCTTCTTAATTATTTCTTCATCTTCAGTTATAGATGTAATATTTACTTTTTCGTTCCATTCTTTAATGAGTTCCATATACTTTAAAAATTTAATAAATTTATCTTCATTAAATTCTATATCAATAGCATCAGAAGATTTAGAAAGAATATCATAAAACTCTCTATTCATTGCTTAATTTCTCCTTCTTATTTCTATAGTATTGTTCTATCACAACGAGAAGAACTGATATATCCGCAGGCGACACTCCAGATATTCTTGATGCCTGCCCTATATTTTTAGGTTTAATACTAGTTAATTTTTCTCTTGCTTCAACTCTTAATCCTTTAATAGAATTAAAATCTAATGTATCCGGTATGATTTTATTTTCCATCTTTTTAAATTGTTTCACAGATTCTTCTTGTTTTAGAATATAACCTTCGTATTTAATTATTATATTTACTTCTTCTTTTACATCCTCTGAAAGCTCAGGTCTATTTATATCAAAATATTCTAAAACAAAATAGTCTAATTCTGGTCTTTTGATAAGTTCATATAATGCCAGAGGCTTTTTAAGAGGATTTGAACCTATTTTCTCCAAATATTCATTATTTTCATTTTTATTTGTAACCTGTATTTTCTTGATTCTATCTAATTCATTAAATATTTCATTTTTTCTTTTTATAAATTTATCATATCTAGCAGCCGTAACTAGGTTAATTTTTTTTCCAATTTCTGTAAGTCTTAAATCTGCATTGTCTTGTCGTAATAATAATCTATATTCTGATCTAGAAGTCATCATCCTATAGGGCTCATTAGTACCTTTAGTAACAAGGTCATCAATTAAAACACCAATATATGCATCCGACCTTTTTAGTATTAAAGGTTCCTTATTAAAATTTGTAAGAGAAGCATTAATACCAGCTATTAAACCTTGTGCTGCCGCTTCTTCATATCCTGAGCTTCCATTTACCTGTCCTGCTGAGAATAAACCTTTTATATTCTTAAACTGAAGTGTTAAATCCAATTGGGTTGAATCAATGCAATCATATTCTATTGCATAAGCTGGTCTCATTAATTCAACATTTTCTAAACCTGGAACTGTTCTCATCATTGCTATCTGTACATCCTCTGGGAGAGAACTAGACATTCCATCTACATACATCTCTAAAGTGTCTTCCCCTTCAGGTTCAACAAAAACCTGATGTCTGTCCTTATCTGGAAATCTCATTACCTTTGTTTCAAATGATGGACAATATCTTGGTCCAGAACTAGTTATTAAACCATTATATAGTGGTGCCCTATCTATATTCTCCATAACAACTTTATGAGTATCATCATTTGTATAAGTTAAATAGCAAGGTATTTGATTTCTATCAAGTTTTTCTGTCATAAATGAAAATGGTACAACTTTGCTATCACCTGGTTGTTCCATCATCTTAGAAAAATCCACCGATCTTTGATTAACTCTAGCAGGTGTTCCTGTTTTAAATCTTCTAGATTTAACTCCATTCTTTAATAAATCTTCTGTTAATCCACCTTTTGCAGAAGATAAACCACTAGGTCCTTCGTCAAAAATTAGTTCCCCTATTATTACCTGGGAATTTAAATAAGTACCTGTAGCTAAAACTACTGATTTTGTTTTAAAGTATGCACCTGTTCTCGAATAAGCACCTTTTACAACATTATTTTCAATATCCAATTTAATAATCTCTGTTTGCCTCAAAAATAGATTATCAGTTGATTCAATAACACTTTTCATTCTAGCAGCATACTTATGTTTATCTGCCTGAGCTCTTAAAGAATGGACTGCGGGTCCTTTTGATGTGTTAAGCATTCTTGATTGAATATAAGAATTATCTATATTTATTCCCATTTCTCCACCAAGAGCATCAATTTCTCTAACCAAATGACCTTTTGCTGTGCCTCCTATATTAGGATTACATGGCATCATAGCAACACTCTTTAAATCTGTAGCACACAACAATGTTTTACTTCCCATTCTTGCAGATGCTAAAGCTGCTTCACATCCAGCATGCCCAGCTCCAACTACTATAGTATCAAATTCTCCTGCAAAAAAACTCAATTTATCCACCTACTTTCCTAGACAAAACTTTGAAAAAATCTTATCAATAATATTATTTTCCAAAGAATCACCAGTAATCTCTCCTAAATAACTCCATGCGGCTCTGATATCAATAGAAGCAAGGTCAATGGCACTCGTATTTTTCAAAGCATCAACCGATGTCTCTAAAGATTCCACTGCCCTAACAAGTGCTTCTTTATGCCTTGTATTGGTAATCATAATATCTTTATTTTCAATTTTTCCTGCAAAAAATAAATTCTTTATTTTCTCCTTTACTTCATCAATACCTTCCTCAGATTTTGTTGAAGTATAAATAATATTTTCCTGTTTCAATTCAATACTAGACAAGTCTATTTTTTGAGACTCAATATCAATCTTATTTAATAATACTATATATTTCTTATTATTTAAATATTTAATAATATCCATATCTTCTTTATCTAAAACTCTACTTTTATCTAACATAAAAATAACTAAATCTGCTTCTTCAATCATTTCTCTTGACCTTGAAACTCCTATTTTTTCTACAACATCATCCGTTTCACGTATACCCGCAGTATCAACAATTTTAAGTGGTATTCCTTGTAGGTTAACAAATTCTTCTATAACATCTCTAGTTGTTCCAGGAACATCTGTTACGATTGCCCTATTTTCTTTTAATAAAACATTCATCAAAGAAGATTTTCCAACATTAGGTTTTCCTACAATCACAACTTTTAAACCTTCTCTTATAATTTTGCCCTCATCAGCTGTATCAATTAATTCACTAATTTTTACTATTTGACTTTTCACAATTTCCGATACTTTTAAAGAAGTAATTTCTTCTAAATCTTCTTCAGGGTAATCTACCGTAGCTTCTATATGCGCGATAGCTTCTAAAAGTATATTTCTAATTTCTTCAACACTCTTATGAATTATTCCTTCTGATTGATTCACAGCTGTTTTTAATGCAAGTTCTGTTTTAGAAGTTATAATATCAATTATAGCTTCTGCCTGACTCAAATCAATCCTCCCATTTAAAAAAGCTCTTTTAGTAAACTCACCTTTATCAGCAAGTCTTGCTCCTACTCTTATTACTTCATCCAAAATTCTTTTTGTTACAACAATTCCACCATGACAGTTTATTTCAATAGTATCTTCCGCAGTAAAACTTTTAGGTCCCTTCATATAAGACACTATAACTTCATCTAATTTTTCTTTTGTATTATAATCTATTATAAACCCATATCTCATAGTATATGATTTTATATCATCAATTTTTCTATTATTTTTACCTATAAAAATTTTACTTACTATTTCTTTAGCTCTATCACCTGATACTCTAATTATCGATATTCCACTTTCTCCTAAATTGGTTGCTATCGCAGCAATAGTATCTGTTTCTTTCATTTTTTCATCCCTTCTTAACTAATTTAATAAACAATTTATTAAAAAAGAAAGCCTAATAGGCTTTCTTTTTTAAATCAATAACAACTCTTCTAAATGGTTCTTCGCCTTCGCTAAATGTTACAATTCTACTATCGTTTTGAAGTGCAAAATGTATAATTCTTCTTTCATACGGATTCATAGGTTCCAATCTATAACTTCTAGCACTCTTTTTAACTTTTGCAGCAATTCTAAATGCAAGTTTTTTTAAAGTTTCTTCCCTTTTTATTCTATAATTCTCAGTATCTAATATTACTTTTATATGGTCACCAGTATTTCCTTTGTTAACTGTCAAGTTAACTAAGTATTGAAGAGAATCTAAAGTTTCCCCCCTATGACCAATAATTATTCCCATTTTAGGTCCTACTAAATCAATTCTTAAGATATTTTTTTCTTTTTTAGTCTTAATTTCAGCCAATATATTCATAGAATCCAAAATTTCTCTCAAAAATTTCTTAGCTTTAGCTTCATAATCATATTTAACTGTAACTCTAACTTTAGCTTCCTTATTTTTAAATATTTTTAAGAAGCCTTTAGTTTCTTCCTCTAAAACTTCAATCTCTACATCTTCTCTCTTTACATCTAAATCCTTCAAAGCATTTTCTATTGCTTCATCTACAGTCTTACCTGTCATTTCAATAATATTCATATACTAAACCTGCCTTTCCCTATTAATTAAGGCATATAGGAATTCTATTTCGATAATGTTTTCTGTGTATTACCTGTATCCCTTCTTACAAATAAAATCTGAGCAATTTGGAATAAATTATTAGTAACCCAATATATAACTAAAGCAGTATTAAACTGAAAACTCATAAAAGTAATCATTATACTCATTCCAATTGACATAGTTGTAGTTTGACTTGATTTTTCTCCAGTCTTAGGTTGCATAATTATTGAAGAAAAATAAGTTGTTGCACCTGAAACTAGTGGAAGTATCCATGTTCCTATAAGTAAAGGACTAGCCATAATATTACTAATTGAAGCTGCTTTACCCATCAACTCTAATCCTAAAAATTTAACTCCACTTACGTCTAAATTCATAAATGTATAATACATAGCAATCATAACAGGCCATTGTAATAACATAGGTAGACATCCACCTAGTGGATTAACCCCTTCTTCTTTATATAACTTCATAGTCTCCTGCTGCAATTTTTCCGGATTACTTTTATATTTAGTTTGAAGTTCTTTTAATTTTGGTTGAACAGCCGTCATTTTAGTAGTAGATTGTAGTGACTTTCTGTTTAATGGAAATAATGCTAATCTAACTATTAAAGTAACTATTATTATAGTTAATCCATAAGATATATTATCATTGGCAAATACAACTTTAACTCCACTATGTACAAACTCAAAAAAAGATACCAACGCATCATTTAACCACGTTATTTGAAAAAGTGCTGCTGGTGTTAAAGTATTTATAAGAGCTAAATTCAAAGCAATAACCTCCTAAAGTTATTTAACTGGATCATATCCACCTTTATTATAAGGATTACATCTTAAAATTCTTTTAAACCCCATAAAAGAGCCTTTAATAGCTCCATATTTTTGTATCGCCTGCATTGTATATACTGAACATGTCGGATAAAAAATACAAGACGGTGCTTTCATTGGTGAGATATATTTTTGATACAGTTTTATATTAAATATTAAAATTTTTTTCAACATTAATTATATATACCTGCTTTCTTAACTACATTAATTAAAGCTGAATCAACTTCTTTAAAGTTTTTATCATTAATATTTGTCCTTGCAATAAAAACTAAATCATATCCTTTTTCTAATTCATCTTTATGAACACGATAACTTTCTAATATCAATCTCTTTACTCTGCTTCTAATCACACTTTTTCCAACTTTTTTACTTACCGATATTCCTACTCTGTTTATATTTTTATTATTATAATTTTTATAAACATACAATACAACTAAGTGATTAGCACAAGATTTACCTCTTCTATATACTTTTTTAAACTCAATATTCTTTCTCAATTTTTCTTCTTTGTTCATAAATTGCTCCTTAAAACATGCAATTACAGAAAAGGCCACTTAAACGCGGCCCTTATGCAGTCAATCTTTTTCTTCCTTTTTTTCTTCTTCTTTGAATAACGTTTCTTCCACCATGGCTCTTCATTCTTTTTCTAAAACCATGTTCTTTCTTCCTTTGTCTCTTTTTTGGTTGGTAAGTCATCTTCATTTTAATTCCACCCCCTTCGAGTGATTCATCTATTTATGATTACGCCTAAGCATAATATGTCATAATAATCAATAATATTTTTACCTTTTAATTATATATACTATATATTTTAATGTCAAGCAGTATATATTGTTGATATTTTTTAATATAAGTTAATCTTTTTGTGGATAAGTTCTTGAATAGCTAAAATTCTTTTGTTATTATTAAGTTACTCTGTGTATAAAACTATTTTATTTTATCTTTATCCACAATCTGTGGACAAAGCTGTGTATAAATTGTTTATTTTTATTTTAATTATATATTTTTACTTACTATAATACCTATTTTTAACGTTTTGTTTGTTTATATACCTATGTTAACAATGTTAATTACTTTTTTTTAATGTTTGTTGATATTTTAGTATAAAAATTATTTTTTCACAAATTAATCAACATGTGATTATTTTTATTAACATTGTCAACAATTTTAGATATATGTCAATAAACTTGTTTATAACCTGTTAATATCCAGGTTAAAAAAAATTTAGAGTAAGAGTGGAGGATTTTTAAATGGAAACGGATCTTAATAAAATTTGGAAAGATACGTTAGAAATTATTAAAGGCGAGGGTGAATTAAGTGAAGTAAGCTTTAATACTTGGATAAAAACAATTAAACCAATTGATATAGAAGCAAATATCATGAAATTCGAAGTCCCAAATGATTTTACAAAACAAATACTAAATAATAGGTATAAAAGTTTAATCATTAATGCTATAAAATTAATTACTAATAAGCACTATAATATTGAATTCTCAATTTTTACAGAAAAGAACGATGAAGAGTATAATTCTAAAGATACTAATAAAAATAGGTCTAAAATTGTAGTATCAGATGAAATTCAAAGTACTCTAAATCCTAAATATACTTTTGAATCATTTGTAATAGGTAATAGTAATCGTTTTGCTCATGCTGCATCTTTAGCTGTTGCTGAAGCACCAGCTAGAGCATATAATCCTTTATTTATATATGGAGGCGTTGGACTTGGAAAAACCCATTTAATGCATGCTATTGGACATTATGTATTAAAAAATAATCCTAGTTCTAAAGTAGTTTATGTAACTTCTGAAAAATTTACTAATGAACTAATCAACTCAATTAAAGATGATAAAAATACTGAATTTAGAAATAAATATAGGCATGTTGATGTCTTATTAATTGATGATATTCAATTCATTGCAGGAAAGGAAAGAACACAAGAAGAATTTTTCCATACATTTAATACTCTGCATGAAGCAAATAAACAAATAATTCTTTCTAGTGATAGAACTCCAAAAGAAATCCCGACTTTAGAAGACAGATTAAGATCAAGATTTGAATGGGGACTTATTGCAGATATTCAGGCACCGGATTTTGAAACAAGAATTGCAATTCTAAAGAAAAAAGCAGATGTAGAACATTTAAGTATACCTAATGAAGTAATGGCCTATATTGCTAGCAAAATAAAATCAAATATAAGAGAACTAGAAGGTGCTTTAATAAGAATAGTAGCTTATTCTTCATTAACAAGTAGAGAAATAACAGCTGCATTAGCAGAAGAAGCTCTTAAAGATATAATTAATCATAATACAGTAAAAAAAATTACAATTAGTTATATACAAGATATAGTAGCTACTTACTTTAATATTAAAACTGATGAACTTAAATCATCAAGACGAACACGAAACATAACTTATCCAAGACAAATAGCTATGTATCTATCAAGAAAACTAACAGATATGTCTTTACCAAAAATAGGTGAAGAATTTGGAGGCCGTGATCATACAACAGTAATTCATTCTTACGAAAAAATTTCTACAAATATTAAGAATGATTCTTCTTTAAAAGATATTATAGAAGATCTTACAAAAAAAATTAATCAAAATTAATCACAATTTGTGTATAATAAACTGTTATTTATATGTGTATAATTTTTCAGCACAATTTCAATGTTAATACTGTGGATAAACACCTGTTTTTGAGTACAGTATATCCACAAATAATAAACAGCTACTTTGAGGATATATCTTTTATAAAGTGAGATATCCACAAATCCACAGCCCCTACTACTATTACTACTATAAAATATATTATACTATTCTATATATATACAAAACTTTTTGTTAATCAAGGAGGATTAATATGAAATTTATTTGCGATAAAAATATTATTCAAGAAGCAATTTCTACTGTTCAAAAAGCAGTAAGTAATAAATCACCTATGGAAATTTTACATAGCATATTCATTAAAGCAGAAAATAATACTTTAACTTTTATTGGTACAGATATAGATTTAAGTATTGTAACTAAAATAGAAGCATCAGTACTAGAAAAAGGAATTATTGTTGTAGATTCTAGATTATTTGGAGATATAATTCGTAAATTGCCAAATAATAAAGTAGAAATATCAAAAATAGAAAATAAATTAGAAGTAATATGTGAAAAATCTAAATTTACATTAATGCTTAATTTAGATCCTACTGAATTCCCTACATTGCCTGAAATTAATGAAAATTTCAAAATTGAAGTAAAAGAAGATACACTTAAAAATATGATAAAAAGCACAATATTTGCTATAGCACAAGATGAAGCAAGACCAATACTTACAGGAGTATTGTTTGAATTAAAAAATAAAAAACTAAATTTAATTGCTTTAGATGGTTATAGACTTGCCTTTAGATGTGAAGACTTAGAAGATGACCATGAATTAAATGCAGTTATTCCAGGAAAAACATTAAATGAAGTATCAAAAATATTAAAAGATGGCGAAGAAAAAGTAAATATTACATTTACTTCAAATCATATTGTATTCAATATTGACAACACAAAAATTATTTCAAGATTACTAGAAGGGGAATTTATTAAATATTCTTCAATAATTCCACAAGAATATAATTTAAAAGTAAATGTTAAAAGACATGATCTTTTAAACTGTATAGAAAGAGCATCATTAGTTGCTAAAGAAGGGAATACTAATTTAATAAAATTTGATATAAATGATGATATAATGATAATAACATCTAATTCTCAATTGGGAACAGTTAGAGAAGAGCTGAATATTATTTTGCAAGGTGAAGCATTACAAATTGCATTTAATTCAAAATATCTTATAGATGTATTAAAGATAATAGAAGAAGATGAGATAGTATTAGAATTATCAAGTAGTGTAAGTCCATGTGTAATTAGAAATGAAAAAAATAATTCTTTTACATACTTGATATTACCAGTTAGATTGCTTAATTCTAATTAATAAAATTAAAATAAAAAAGGACGGTGAATCCCATTGGAAAATATCCAATGGGAATAATAATGAAAGAAATAAAAATTAAAACAGAATACATCAAACTGGATGCATTTTTAAAATGGTGTGGAGTAGCTTCTTTAGGCTCTGAAGCAAAATTTTATATAACAGAGGGCCAGGTATTAGTTAACGGAGAAACAGAGCTTAGAAGGGGAAAGAAATTAGTTAAAGGAGATATTATACATTTTAACGAAGAAGAATTTAAAATAATCTGAAAGTTCACTAATATTTAACGTTATGGTATAATATAAATTAGGTGTTTTTTATGTATGTTAAATATCTAGAATTAAAAAATTATAGAAATTATGAAATACTATCTATGAAATTTAATAAAAAGACAAATATATTAGTTGGGGATAATGCCCAAGGAAAAACCAATATACTTGAAAGTATATACTATTGTAGTTTAGGAAAATCTCATAGAACAAATAAAGATAAAGAATTAATAAATTGGAAAAATAAAGAGAGCTATATAAGTGTTTATGTTGCTAAAGAGAGACTGGATAAAAAAATTGATATAAAAATTTTTAAAGAAGGTAAAAAAGGAGCAAAGATAAATTCAATTAAAATAAACAGTTTTTCCGAATTGATAGGAACATTTAATGTTGTAATGTTTTCTCCAGAAGATTTGAAAATTGTAAAAGAATCTCCTTCCTACAGAAGAAGATTTCTAGATATTGAATTATGCAAAATGAACAAAAAATATTATTATAGCTTACTAAATTATAATAAAGTACTTGGTGAAAGAAATGCTACTCTTCGAAAGTGGAATAATAACACAAGTATTTTATTAGATGTATATGATAAGCAATTATGTGACTTTGGAGAATATATTATAAAATGCAGGATTGATTATTTAAAGAAATTAAACATAATATCTAAAAATCTACATGAAAAAATAACATCAGAACAAGAATTCATTAAAATTAATTACATATCATCAATTAAAAACTTTAATAAAATAAAAGAGCAATTACTTAATGAGTTTAAAGAAAATAGACAAAGAGATATTGAAAAAAGAATTACTTCTAGCGGTCCTCATAGAGATGATTTTTCTATATATATAAATGATGTAGATACAAGAAAATATGGATCACAGGGACAACAAAGAACGGCTATATTAACAATAAAATTTGCATCACTCCAAATAATAAAAGATTCTATAGGAGAATATCCTGTTCTTTTATTAGATGATGTGCTTTCAGAACTTGATGTAAAAAGGCAAAAATTTATACTTAATTCAATAAATGATTATCAAACAATTATTACATGTACAGGAATAGAAGATATTAAAAAATATTTACATAAAGATATTTCAGTTTTTAATATTATTAACGGTAAAATTAAAGATCAAGTTATTTAGGAGGTTTTTTATGTTTTTACATATAGGTGAAAATGTAGTTGTTCCAATAAAAGATATAATTGGAATATATGATTTTGAAACAACTATGTACAATTCTGATAGTAGAAAATTTTTGAAATTTGCTGAAGAAGATGGATTTGTGGAAAAAATAAGTAAAGAAAGACCCAAATCATTTGTTTTAGCTGAAATTAAAAAGAAAACAAAAATATACCTATCGCCAATATCATCAACTACTCTTACTAAAAGAACGGGTATTGGTTATGAAGAACCATAATATCAGTTAGGAGGATTCTAATGGAAAATAGACAGAAATATGATGAATCACAAATTCAGGTTCTAGAAGGATTAGAAGCAGTTAGAAAAAGACCTGGAATGTATATAGGTAGTACAGGGTTAAGAGGTCTTCATCATCTAGTTTATGAAATTGTAGATAATAGCATAGATGAAGCTTTAGCTGGTTTTTGTGATGAGATAAATGTAGTAATACATAAAGATAATAGTATTACAGTAGTAGATAATGGTAGAGGGATGCCAGTAGGAATTCATCATAAAATGAAAAAACCTACTGTAGAAGTAATTATGACAGTTCTTCATGCTGGTGGTAAATTTGGTGGTGGAGGCTATAAAGTGTCTGGTGGACTTCATGGTGTTGGAGCATCAGTAGTTAATGCACTTTCAAAATATTGTAGAGTTGAAGTTAAAAATGAAGGACATCTTTGGCAACAAGAATATTCAAAAGGTAAAGTAATTAGTGAATTTGTTAAAATTGGAGATACAGATGAGCATGGAACTACAATTCACTTTACTCCAGATGATGATATTTTTGAATCACTAGATTTTGAATATGATACACTTAGAAATAGATTAAGAGAGTTAGCCTTTTTAAACAAAGGGATTAAAATAAGATTAACAGATGAAAGGGAAGATAAGAATGAAGATTTCCACTATGAAGGTGGTATAAAATCTTTTGTATCTTTTTTAAATAGAAATAAACAAAAAATTCATCCAGAACCAGTCTATATAGAAGGAAATAAAGATGATTATTTAGTTGAAATGGCTCTTCAATATAATGATAGTTATTCAGAAAATATTTTTTCTTTTGCTAATAATATAGATACTATTGAAGGTGGTACACATTTATCAGGTTTTAAAACAGCTTTAACTAGAATTTTAAATGACTATGCAAGAAGGTTTGGTTATATAAAAGAAGGCGATAAAAATCTTTCAGGAGAAGATACAAGAGAAGGATTAACTGCTGTTATTTCTATTAAGTTATCAGAACCTCAATTTGAGGGTCAAACTAAAACAAAATTAGGAAATACAGAAGTAAGGGGTATTGTGGATAGTATTGTAAGTTCTTCAGTAGGAATTTTCTTAGAAGAAAATCCTAAAATAGCCAAAATAATTATAGAAAAAGCTCTTACAGCATCTAGAGCAAGAGAAGCTGCTAGAAAAGCAAGAGAACTTACTAGAAGAAAAACTGCTCTTGATAGTACAGCATTACCTGGGAAATTATCTGATTGCCAATCAAAAGATCCTTCAGAATCAGAAATTTACTTAGTCGAAGGTGATTCAGCTGGTGGTTCTGCTAAACAAGGTAGAGATAGAAAGTTTCAAGCTATATTGCCTCTAAAAGGTAAAATAATGAATGTTGAAAAACAAAGATTAGATAAAATATTAGGATATGCAGAAATTAAAGCAATGATAACTGCTTTTGGTGCGGGTATAGGTGAAGAATTTGATGTTGAAAAGATAAGATATCATCAAATAATAATAATGACGGATGCAGATGTAGATGGTGCCCATATTAGAACATTAATATTAACATTCTTTTATAGATATATGAAACCACTTATTGATCAAGGTCATGTATATATAGCTCAACCACCACTTTATAAAATTCAAAAAGCAAAAAAAATAAAATATGCTTATTCTGATGATGAATTACAAAAAATATTATTAGAGGATTTTAGTGGTAAAGATAAAAACACAAATATTCAAAGATACAAAGGTCTTGGAGAGATGGATGCAAATCAATTGTGGGACACTACAATGAATCCAGAGAATAGAACTTTGCTTAAAGTGACAGTTGATGATGCCATGCAAGCAGATGAAATATTCACAATACTAATGGGCGATAAAGTTGAACCAAGACGTAAATTTATACAAGATAATGCTAAAAAAGTTATTAATCTAGACATATAGCTAATAAAGAGGTGTTCATATGAATAATAAAGGAAATATAATAGAAGTTGATATAAGTCATGAAATGGAAAAAAGTTATATAGATTATGCTATGAGTGTTATTGTAGGTCGTGCTCTTCCAGATGTAAGAGATGGTTTGAAACCTGTTCACAGAAGAATATTATACTCTATGCATGAATTAGGACTAACTCCAGAAAAAAGCTATAGAAAATGTGCTAGAATAGTTGGGGATGTACTAGGTAAGTATCATCCGCATGGTGATACAGCCGTTTATGATGCATTAGTAAGAATGGCTCAAGATTTTTCAACTAGATATACTCTTGTTAATGGACATGGAAACTTTGGTTCTGTTGATGGTGATAGTGCAGCAGCTATGAGATATACTGAAGCAAAAATGGATAAAATAACACAAGAGCTTTTGAGAGACATAAATAAAAATACGGTAGATTTTATTCCTAACTTTGATGGTGAGGAAGAAGAACCTTCAGTATTACCTTCTAGATATCCTAACTTACTTGCAAATGGTTCTTCAGGAATAGCTGTAGGTATGGCTACCAATATACCTCCTCATAATTTAGTTGAGGTAATAGATGGAATGAATCTATTAATAGATAATCCAGATATCACAGTAGAAGAGATTATGGAAATAGTAAAAGGACCAGACTTTCCAACAGGTGGCATTATTGTAGGTAGAGCTGGAATAAGAAGAGCATTTACAACAGGGAGAGGTAAAATTGTTGTTAGAGCAAAAACTACAATAGAAGAAATAAAAGGAAAATCAAAAATAATAGTTCATGAAATACCTTATCAAGTAAATAAAGCTAGATTAATTGAAAATATTGCAGATTTAGTTAAAGATAAGAAAATAATGGGTATTTCAGATCTTAGAGATGAATCTGATAGAGATGGTATGAGAATAGTAATTGAATTAAAAAGAGATGCTAATGCTAATGTACTTTTAAATCAATTATATAAACATACAAAACTTCAAGATACATTTGGAGTAATAATGCTTGCATTAGTAAATGGAGAACCGCAAGTACTTACATTAAAAGAAATAATGGAACATTATTTAACATTCCAAAAGGATGTTATTCGTAGAAGAACTAGATTCGAATTAGATAAAGCACAAGCAAGAGCCCATATACTTGAAGGATTAAGAATAGCTTTAGATTATATTGACGAAGTAATTAAACTAATAAGAGGTTCTAAGACTACAGCAGAAGCTAAAGAAGGATTAATGGATAGATTTAATCTAAGTGAAAAGCAAACTCAGGCTATACTAGATATGAGACTTCAAAGACTTACAGGATTAGAAAGAGAAAAAATAGAAGAAGAGTATAAAACATTACAAGAACTTATTGAAAGATTAAGTGAAATATTAGATCAAGAATCACTTGTTTTAAATATTATAAAAGATGAATTAAATAATATTAAAATAAAATATGGTGATGAAAGAAAATCTCAAATTATAATAGATGAAGAATCTGATATTGATATAGAAGATTTAATTGAGGAAAAAGATATAGTTCTTACTTTAACTCATGCAGGATATATTAAGAGATTACCAATAGATACATATAGTAATCAAAGACGTGGTGGTAGAGGAATACAAGCGATGTCTACTAAGGAAGATGATTTTGTTGAGCATATGTTTGTTACAACAACACATAACAAGGTGCTGTTCTTTACTAATCTTGGTAAAGTTTATCAGAAAAAAGCATATCAAATTCCAGAAGCAGGTAGAACTGCTAAAGGAACTAACTTGATTAATATACTTCCTTTAGAAAAAGGAGAAAGAATTCAAGCAGTTATATGTTTAAAAGAATTTAAAGAAGAAAATTACCTTGTAATGGGAACAAAAAATGGTGTTATAAAGAAAACATCATTGGATCAATACTCAGCAATAAGAAAAAATGGATTAAATGCTATTAATCTTAGAGATGATGATGAACTAATTGATGTTAAAGTAACATCAGGAGAAAATGAAATAGTGTTTGTAACTAAAAATGGATATGCAATAAGATTTAATGAAGAAGATTCAAGAGCTATGGGTAGAACAGCTACTGGAGTTAGAGCAATTTCATTAAGAGAAGATGATATAGTAGTATCTATGGAAGTTGTTAAAAGTAGTGATGAACTTCTTGTAGTAAGCGAAAATGGTTTTGGTAAGAGAACACCTATTGATTCTTATACTCTTCAAAGAAGAGGTGGAAAGGGATTAATAACATATAAGATATCTGAAAAAACAGGATCTCTTGTAGGAGCTAAAATAGTAAATGATGATGATGAAATAATGCTTATTAATAGTGATGATATAGCCATTAGAATAAACATATCAGATATATCAAGTACTAGTAGAAATACTATGGGAGTTACTCTTATGAGAACTGGTGAGGAAGGAAAGGTAGTAGCAATAACAAAGGTCAATATTTCTGATTGTAGTGAAGAATGTCCTGTTATTGGAGAAAATGCTAATATTAACATTGATAAAGAGGATATTAATACTAAAGTAAGTGATATTAATATTGATGATAGTATTAATGATGATGAAGAATAAATAAAATATAAATAAATAAAATATAAATAAATAAAATATAATTAATAAAAAAACACCAAAATTTTTGGTGTTTTTTTATTTAATCAAAATAAAAAAAATACTAAAAATGTGAGATTAACTATAATTTTGTTATTTTAAATTTACTATTTAAGAAAGAAAATTACAAACAATAAGTAGTTAAATAATATTTCATACGATATTTTATATAATCAAAACTAATTATAAACAAAAACTTTACCTAGTGTATCAATATAAGAAAAACCTAGTAAATAATAGTTAAATTAAGTATATGTGATTTAATTTAAAATAATCATATATATATATAAAGCAAAGGTTAATAAATTTGATACAATAGCACTTGTCCTTGTAAGGACGGAGAAAGCAATGAGAAATATTCAAAAAGACAAAAAAAAAATCTTGACAAAATTATTTGAATAAGTTATACTTATGAAGCTTTCAAGTTTTGAATTGATCTTTGAAAACTAAACAGAGATTTAAGCCAGTCAATAAATATATTTTTGAGTAAAGATTAAACTTTTCAAAT
>NZ_JBTVVN010000051.1:0-20545 GCF_054819755.1 Clostridium sp. DL1XJH146 | reverse complement strand
ACGATGGTTAAGCTTCAACACGCCGATGGTACTGCACTGGAGACGGTGTGGGAGAGTAGGTCATTGCCAGGTCTGTTTGGCTTCATAGCTCAGTCGGTAGAGCAGAGGACTGAAAATCCTCGTGTCACTGGTTCGATTCCAGTTGAAGCCACCAAAAACGTTCTGTTAAATCAGGACGTTTTTTGTTTTATGAAAATTTACGTTGACAATATATAACGTATTATATAAAATATAGAAAAAAGGTTTTATCTAATTCAAATAAATCAAGAGCTGAAAGGTAGATTAAAATGGTTTTATTAGTAATTGATACACAAAGGTTAATAACTAATGAAAAATTATTTCAATTTAATATTTTTGTATCAAATATTAAACAAATAATACATGAGGCTAGGGCAAATAATATTGAAGTAATATATGTACGTCATGATGATGGAGTAGGGAATGAATTAACACAAGGAAATGATGGATTTGAAATATATGAAGAGTTTCAACCTATGAATGATGAAAAAATATTTGATAAAAATGTTAATAGTGCTTTTAAAGGAACAGGATTATTAGAATATCTAATAAATAAAGAGGAAAATGATATAATCATTGTAGGTCTTCAAACAGATTATTGTATTGACGCTACCGTAAAATGTGGATTTGAACATGGATTTAATATTATGGTTCCAGCATATGCAAATACAACAGTTAACAATAAATTTATGTTAGCAGAACAAAGCTATCGATATTATAATGAATTTATGTGGAATGGAAGATATGCAGAGTGTGTTTCAATGGATGAAGCTATTAAAAGAATGAAATATCTAAATTCTAATTTGTCTGATTAAGCAAAACAAGTACAATAAGTGATTTCGCCAATACATATTTATAATAAAGTACAAAGTGATAGTATAATCTTAACTTTTGTATTTGAAAATAAAATAGCATAAAAAACAATATTAATATTACGATATGATATCTGTAAAATATACATGTAATAAATTTAAATTATATGTATACTTTACAGGTATTTTTTTATTGTATTTTGGTTTTGAATCATAAAAAGAAAGCCATTAATAAAATTATATTTTTCGTTAAATAATATTTGAATAAAGTATTGACAAATAATACTAATTAAGATATTATATCAGTGAACGATATATCGAACAGCGATATAACTATATACGATATAGTTAGTTAAATAAAAGAGAGGTCTTAACATGAAAAATAAGTCAAAGGCAAAAGAATTTTTACCATTAACAGAAGCAACATACTATATTTTAGTTTCTTTAATAGAGCCATTACATGGTTATGGTATAATGCAAAATGTTAAAGAATTAAGTAAAGAGGAATTTTTACTAGGACCAGGAACACTTTACGGAGCTTTAAATAAACTTGAAAAAGCTGGCCTAATACAAAAGATAGAAAACGATGAAGATAATAGAAGGAAAAATTATGTTATAACTGATTTAGGAAAAAAAGTTATAAGATTGGAGCTGGCTAGATTAAAAAATTTAGTTATTTCTACTGAAAATTATATTTTAAGATTAGGAGGAGATATTAATGGAGAAAGAAATTAAAAAAATTTTCAAAGTAATCTTCGTATGGCAAGATGATAAAGAAGAAGAGTGGCTTAATGAAATGGCACGTAAGGGCTGGCTCCTAGAAAAGTATACATTTTGTGTTTATACTTTTTATAAAAGTGAACCTAAAGAATATATATATAAACTTGATTACAAAAGAATAAAATATCCTAAAGATGATGAATATCTAAAGTTATTTCGTGATTCAGGATGGGAATATGTGGACAATTATATGAATTGGCATTATTTTAGAAGTGAGAAAGGAAAGAGTTTACTACCAGATATATATTCAGATTATAATTCTAAAATCGAGAAATATAAAAGAGTATTAGGACTTCTATTACCAATTACTTTTTTTAACATATTCAATTTATTTAATATGACATTAAATGAATCTGTTTACGAATTAAAAACTAGATGCGGTATTATAGGTTTAGTATCATTAGTAGTTCTATTAATGATATATGGAGATATAAAGGTTTTCTTAAAGATATGGAAATTAAAAAAAGGTAAAATAAATTTATAGAGGTGAAATAGAATGATAGAAGTAAAGGAATTATCAAAAGAATTTAAAAATATCAAAGCTGTTGATAATATTAGTTTTTCAGTTAATAATGGTGAAATTGTAGGGCTCTTAGGAGAAAATGGGGCAGGCAAAACAACAACACTTAGAATGCTCGCTACAATGTTAAAGCCTACAGGTGGATCTGCAGTAATAGATAATTATGAAATAACTAAAGATCCTGAAAAAGTAAGGGAGAGTATCGGAATTTTATTTGGAGGAGAAGTTGGTTTATATGATAGACTTACTGCCTATGAAAATATTAAATATTTTGCAGAATTAAATGGAATGAAGAAAGAAGAAATTAAAACTAGAATTCAGTATTTAAGTGAATTACTTGGAATGCAAGAATATATAAAAAAAAGAGTTGGTAAGTTTTCAAGAGGAATGAAACAAAAAGTTGCAATTGCAAGGTCCATTGTTCATAATCCTAGTGTAATGCTTTTTGATGAACCTACTGCAGGACTTGATGTGACTGCATCTAGGATAGTTCAAGATTTTATTATAAAATGTAAAAAAGACAATAAAGCAATTGTATTTTCAAGTCATAGCATGAGAGAAGTAGAGCGAATCTGTGATAGAATTGTTATAATTCATAAAGGTAAGATTGTAGATGAAGGAACTATTAATTTTCTTAAAGAAAAATATGATAATGATGATATGGAAGAAATATTTATGAATTTGGTAGGTGAAAATAATGAGAAATAATGCTATTGGGATAGTTTTTAAAAAAGAAATTATTGAAATATTTAGAGATAAGAAAACAATTATTGTGAGTATACTACTTCCACTTATACTATTTCCTCTACTTTCTTTCGTTATGGGAAATAGTATGAATGAATCTACAGATAATGTTGAAAATAATCTAAATATTGCAATTGAAGATAGAGGAAATAGTAATGTAACAGAAATTTTAATTAGCAATGATAATATTAATATTACTAAAGTAGATGATATAAAAGAAAGTGTTAAAAATGGTGAAATATATGTAGGAGTAATAATACCTGAAAATTTTGATGAAAATTTGAAAAATGATAAAGTAGAGAATATCACTATGATATATGACAATTCTAGTCAAGAATCCACTATGGCAAAATCAATGATTCAAAGTTTTTTAGATAGTTATTCACAGCAAATTGTGAAGAAAAGATTAGATGAGATCGGTTTAGAATCTAATATACTGACTCCTTTTACTATTGAAAATCAAACAATTGAAAAAGAAGAAGCTGGTTTTGCGAAAATGATGCTAACAATGATTTTACCACTGTTACTTATACTATATAGTGTTGCCGGAACCTTAGCACCTGCAACAGATTTAGGAGCAGGTGAAAAAGAAAGAGGAACACTAGAACCATTATTAACTACTAAAGTAAACAGAATGTCTTTGTTATGGGGCAAATTTTTAGCTATTAGTGTAATGGGTGTTATTATGTCAGTTGTAGCTCTTTTAGGACTTTGGTTAACTACATTACAACAGAATGGTATTTTTTCAGATATTACAGCGGCGGAAATTACTTTAAGTCCAATTGTTATTGTTTTCCTTATTTTATTGCCAATATTAACTACTATGATATTTGGGGCATTGGGACTTGCATTAAGTATATACGCAAGATCATTTAAAGAAGCGCAAACATATATTACACCTCTTACAATAGTTGCTTTGATGGGAAGCTATTCAACTATGATGGCTGACCCTAAAAATATAGACGAGAAATATTTTCATATTCCTATTGCAAATACTGTAAGTCTTTTAAAAGAATTAATTTACGGAATTGTGGATTATAAGCATATTATAATTACACTAGTTTGGACGGTAATATATGTATTCATCTCAATTATATGGGCTAGATATATGTTTAATAAAGAATCTGTAATATTTAGAAGTTAGTAAATATATATATAATATTGGTCTAGATAATAATAGCTAGGCCAATATTCTTGATTATTGATAAGTCAGTGTATATAATAACTGATTCTATGATATAAATATTGGATAATGTACCGTATTATTGAATTTATTATAATTGGTAAAAATTAAAACAGGTAATTTATCAAAAAACTTTAAAAATAATGTTGACACTTGTATAATATCTTGATATAATACTCCTTGTGCTGATGAAACAGAGGACTTAGGAAATGGCTAAAACAGCCAACTTAGAAGGATTGTTGTTCTGATACACATAAAAATAATACATGATTCACTAGCTCAGTCGGTAGAGCACTTGACTTTTAATCAAGTTGTCCGGGGTTCGATTCCCCGGTGGATCACCATTAAAAGCATCTCAATAGAGATGCTTTTTTATTGTCTAGAAAAATATAAAGTATTTAGATGTACTTAATTAGTCTTGGAAATATAAATGATAAATTAAATAATATTTTTAAATAGAATTTAACTTTTACAAGAAAATCATATGAATTACTACACATTAATTGACATAAATGATATAATTACGACGCGTGGTAGTTAATGTGGATGTGGTATATAAGGTGTAGTAGAAAAAGGGAAATTAACTTAAAAGCTTATATTATAAGGCTTTATCCCTAAATAAAACATAAGAATAAGTTTGGCACAATAATTGCTTTATAATAAGGTACGGAGGGAAAAGGATGAAGGACAAATTAATTGATTTAGTAGAAAATGAGAATAAATATAATCCTTTGACAGATTCGAAATTGGCTGAATTACTAAAGATGCAAAGAGAAAATGTTACTAAATTAAGAAAAGAACTAAATATTGAGGATTCTAGGTCAAGAGTCAAACCTTACTTAATACAAATGACAAAAAGAATTATGAAAGAAGATTTATCAATTTCTGAAAGAGATTTAACAGCAAAGTTAAATAAAATGGGATTTCAAATATCAAGACATACTGTTAGAAAAGTTAAAGAAGAAGTTTTAAATTCTAAAAACACTAAGAAAAATGATAGTAAAAAAAATGTAGAAATTTCTATTAAAAAAGGTGCATTTGATAATCTTATAGGCCATGATGGAAGTTTAAAACCTTTTATACAACAAGCTAAAGCAGCTATGCTATACCCTCCAAAAGGATTACATACTTTGATTTTAGGACCTACAGGGGTTGGAAAAAGTCAATTGGCTGAAGATATGTATACGTTTTCCAAAGATGCCAATATGATAAATGAAAATTCAAGTATGGTCATCTTCAATTGTGCAGATTATGCAGATAATCCACAATTACTAATGGCACAGTTATTTGGGTATATAAAAGGGGCATTTACAGGAGCAGAATCAGATAAGGAAGGATTGATAGAAAAAGCTGATGAAGGAATACTTTTCTTAGATGAGGTGCATAGATTACCACCAGAAGGACAAGAATTATTATTTTATTTAATTGATAAAGGTAAATTTAGGAGACTAGGTGAAACAAATTCTTTGAGAAATGTTACAGTTACTATAATTGCTGCAACTACAGAAAATGTGGATTCTGTTTTATTGACTACTTTTAGAAGAAGGATACCTATGGTTATTGAGCTTATACCTTTGAATATAAGACCACTTAATGAAAAGTTCGAAATAATTAAAGCTTTCTTCAATGAAGAAGCTAATAGAATTCAAACAGCAATAAAAGTTCACAATAATGTTCTTAGAGCGTTTCTACTGTATGAATGTGTTGGAAATGTAGGTCAATTAAGAAGTGATATACAAGTTAGTTGCGCAAGAGGATTTCTGAATTTTGTGACAAATGATATAGAGACAATGGAAATAACAGTAGATGATATTCCTGCCAGTGCAAAAAAAGGTTTATTAAAAACTCAAAACTTTAGAGTGGAAATCAAAAAAATAACTGAGTTAGAAGACTTGATTGTTTATCCAACTGAAAAATTAGTAACAGAAAATCATAAAAATGATATGTATACAATGCCATATGAAATATATGAATACATTGAACAGCGATATTATGATTTACAGGATGAATTTTCTAGCCAAGAAGTTATTAATTATATTCTAGAGAAAGAAATGAAGAATAAAGTTGAAAATTTATTAAAGAAAGTAGAAATTGGTATAAAACCAATAGAAAAAAATGAACTAATTAATATAGTAGGTATAAAAGTTATAGGAATCGTAGATAAAATATTAAAAATTGCTAGTTGGCAATTAGGAATAATGACGGATAAGCTTTATTATATGTTAGCAATCCATTTGAATTCAACAATTGAAAGAATGAATGCAGGTAAAACTATTACAAATCCACAATTAGAAATTATAAAGGTTAAGTATGTAAAAGAGTTTGAGGTAGCTAAAGAAATGATAGAAGTTGTTGAAGAAGAATTAAATATAAAGTTAACTGATGATGAAACTGGTTTTATAGCAATGTATTTAGCTACTGTTACAAAAAAAGAAGAAACAGAACAGCAAGGAAGAGTAGGAGTATTAGTTCTATCACATGGAAGTGTATCTCGTGGTATGGTGGAAGTAGCTCAAAGATTATTAGGTGTTGATTATGGAAAATCAGTTGAGATGTCATTAGATGAAAGCCCTCAAATTGCATTAGAAAGAACTCTTGAAATAGTAAAAAATATAGATGAAGGTAAAGGGGTACTTTTACTTGTAGATATGGGGTCATTAGTTACCTTTGGAGAAATTATTGCAAAAAAAACAGGAATCAGAACAAGAAGTATAAGTAGGGTAGATACGTTAATGGTAATAGAAGGGATTAGAAGAGCTATGCTTCCAGATTCTAATCTTGATGATATTGCAGATTCTTTGCAGGAAAATCCTAAGAATAGAGGGATAGAGAGAATTACAGAAAAAACTCATAAGGTTAAAAATAGCGTAATATTAACAATTTGCATTACTGGGCATGGCACTGCTTTAAAAGTAAAAGAGTTGTTAGAGGATGTTGTTCAAAAACATAATCAAAATATTGAAATCATACCAATTGGCGCAGTTGAAGTAGATTTAAAAGATCAAATAGAAAAATTGAAAGAAGAAAATGAAATTATAGCCATAGTGGGAACAGTAAATCCTAATATAGAGAATATTAAATATATATCAATAGATGAACTTATTGATGGGCAAGGTATGACACAGATTACTGATAGTATTAAATGGGGAAATATTGAACAACTAGACAATACTCCTGTTAGATTAGATAGTGAAAGACAGTCTTTAGGTGAATTAATAAATGAAAAAACAATTTTATTGGATGTCGAAGTTAATTCTAAGGAAGAATGTATAAGATTTTTAGGAAAAGCTTTGTCTGAAAATAGGTTTATAAAAGATAGATTTATTCCATCGGCTATAGAAAGAGAAAAAATTGGTTCCACTTGTATATTAGATGGAATAAGTATGCCGCATGGCGAAACTATATATGTTAATAAACCAGTAATAGGGATAGCGGTATTAAAAAAACCAATTATGTGGGGAGATAGTGAAGTAAGTATAGTAATAATGCCTGCACTAAAATCTGAAAACATGAATGAAATTTTAGCGTTATATGAGTTCTTTCAAGATGTAGAAAATATAAATAAAATTAAAACTTCCACAAAGCAAGAGATACTCCAAATATTTAAAGCATAAAAATGAAAGAAATTGCAATTGTAGTTAAAGGTATATATGTAAAAGAAACATAATTTATTTATAAAAATAAGGGAGGACAATATGTCAAAAAATAGTTTGTTAGATGAAAAATTAATTTTATTAAATACTAAGGTAAAGGATAAATTTGAGGCTTTAGATAATCTTTCAAATTTATTATACAAAGAAGGTTATGTCAAAAAGTCTTACATGGAGGCTATTAAAGAAAGAGAAAAGAATTTTGCAACAGCATTACCAACGGAAGGTGTAGGAGTAGCTATTCCACATGCTGATATTGAACATGTAAATGACCCAATAATAGGGATATGTATATTAGAAGAACCGGTTGAATTTTGTATGATGGGAAATCATGATGAAAAAGTTTCTGTTGAAATATTATTTATGCTAGCGTTAAAAGAACATCACGCACAAATTGAAATGTTGCAGAATTTGATGGAATTGCTTCAAAATAAAGAGTTGTTAATGGAACTTAAAAATTCAAAGACAACAGCAAAAGTAATGGAACTTTTAGGCAATAAATTTTAATTAAAAATAAAAAAAATAAATAGGAGTGATTATGATGGCGGATAAAAAGAAAATATTGGTTGCATGTGGTTCAGGAATAGCTACTTCAGTAGCAGTATCAAATAAGATAAAGGATATTTTAACAGAAAAAGGTTTTGGGGACAAAGTTAAATTTGATACTTGTTCAGTAGCAGAATTAGAGTCAAAAGCTGCAAGATATGATTTAGTAGTAACAACTGGTCAAAATAGAAAAGAGTTACCTGTACCAGTTATTTTAGGAGTAGCATTTTTAATGGGACGAGGAACAGAGCCTGTTCTTCAGCAAATAATTGATACTTTAGGTTTATAATTTTTTAATTATATAAAAAAATAATAGGGGGTACAAAAATTATGGAAACAATTTTAAATGGAATCATGTTAGTTCTTCAACCATTAGTAGATTTAGGATCTACTGTTATGATGCCTATAGTATTAACAGTTTTAGCTGTTATTCTTGGGGCAAAATTTGGAAAAGCTTTAAGGGCTGGATTGACTGTAGGAGTAGCTTTTGTTGGACTTAATCTTGTAATTGGTTTATTAGGAGGCAGTTTAGGACCAGCTGTACAACAAATGGTTGAAAAATTTGGTTTGTCATTAACTGTAATCGATGTTGGTTGGCCAGCAGCAGCAGCAATTGCATTTGCTTCAAAAATAGGGGCAATTATAATACCTATAGCTCTTTTAGTTAATATTATAATGATTGTTACTAAAACTACCCAAACTGCTAATATTGATATTTGGAACTTTTGGCATTATGCTTTCACTGGAGCGGTTGTAAGTTTCGCAACTGGAAGTATGGGTTATGGTATTCTTGCAGCAGTTCTTCAAACTATTATTACTTTAGTATTGGCAGATTTGACTGCACCTGGAGTTGAAGAGTATTGTGGCCTCCCTGGAGTGTCTATACCACATGCATTCTCAGCAGCATTCGTTCCTATTGCTCTTGTTGTCAATAAGATATTAGATTATATTCCGGGAATTAATAAAATAAATATGGACGCTGAATATATCCAAAAGAAATTCGGTGTATTTGGAGAACCAATATTAGTTGGAACTATATTAGGTATACTTATTGGAGTATTGGCTGGATATGATGTAAAAGGATTTTTAAATTTAGGAATAACTATGGGTGCAGTTTTAGTACTTATTCCTAGAATGTCTGGACTTTTAATGGAAGGCTTAATTCCAATTTCAGACGCAGCAGCAGAATTTATTGATAAGAAATTTAAAAGGAATTATAAAATGTATATTGGCTTAGACTCAGCAGTTGGTGTTGGTCATCCAACTACTCTAGCGGCATCTTTGCTATTAGTACCATTATCAGTTTTAATAGCCGTTATATTACCAGGAAATCAATTTTTACCTTTTGCCGATTTAGCAGTATTTCCTTTTGTATTCGTTTTGATTTTACCAATTACTAAAGGGGATTTATTTAGAACATTGATAGTAGGGATTGTTATTACAATATTAGGATTATGGGTTGCTACAGATTTAGCACCATTAATAACAGCAGCAGCAGTAGAAGCTAATTTCGATATGCCATCAGGTGCTACATTAATTTCAAGTATATGCGATGGATTTAACCCTATAACTTGGATATATGTTAAAGCAATGGAATTTAAAGCGATAGGTGCAATAGTAGCATCTGCAGTAAGTGTAGGTATGGCTGTCTTTAATAGAAGAAGAATATTAAAAGAAATAGCAATAACAGAAGCAATATAACTATAAATTAAAAGAAGAGTTCAACATTAAGTTGAACTCTTTTGTTTCAATAGGAGGAGAGAAGAGAAATGTTAAAAAAAACATATAACTACGAAAAGGTAAGATATTTATTAGGGGTTACTATTCCCGCTTTAATGGCATTAATATTGAGTTTTTATTTTATATTTAGATATTTTCAAAGTAATGGGAAAAGTTTTTATATTTTGGGAGTTATATTTTGTATTGTGATTTCAATAGACCATTTCATTTCTCTCACATATCCTAAGAAAATAACTTACTCAGATGAAAAAATAGTAATTTGTGCTTTTGGTAGGAAGCATATTTTTTATTGGGATAAAGTTGAAAAAATAAGCATAAGAGAGCTTGGTTATACAAAAAAAATATATATGAGAATAGGGAAAACTAGTTTTTTAAAAGGTCGTTATTGGTTGAATGTTGATCTTTATAGTGATGGAGCTGAATTGTTAAAGTATTTAAAGGAACAAGAAGAAAAAATACATCCTATGTTAAAGAATTTTAATAGGAGATCTACAACTAGAATGAATAGATAATAACTTATATTTGGTATAATAAATATAAGAGGTGAATTTTATGAAAAGAGTTACTAAAAGAATATTGATTGTATGTGGAAGTGGGGTTGCTACTTCAACTATCGCTAGAAAAAAAGTTGAAGATATTCTAAAAGAAAGAAACATACATAATGTTATTCTTAAGCAGTGTTCCATAGCTGAATTTAAAAGAAATATTGGAGATGCCGATTTAGTTATTACTACAACCGTTATTAAGACAGATTTTGATGAAAAAATAGTTAATGGATTAAATTTGATTAATGGAAAAGATATTGAAAAAACTATTGAAGAAATAATTCAGAAGCTAAGTATTTAGAAGTATTACCAAAAAAACCACACGCTAATATAGTGTGGTTTTTTTGGTTTCTTCAAAAAAAGTAGTTCAAGTTATTGAAACAACAAGCTTTGAGGGTTTTTTAAGTGGATAAGAAGTTGGCATAAAAATTGCTCTTAACAATATAAAAAGAATTATTTTAATCTTATATTAGAAAAGAAGAATTTAATTTACAAATAGGAGGGTTTCATATGAATATTAGTAAAGATACATTTATTGAAATGTATACAAAAATGAATCAAGCAAGAGCGTTTGAGCAAAAAGTTAGTTGGTTTTTTTCAAGAGGTATGGTGCATGGAACAACACATTTATCAATAGGTGAAGAAGCTAGTGGAGTAGCATCTTGTATGGCTATTGAGAAAGATGATTTAGTATCGCTAACACATAGAGGACATAGTCAAGTAATTGGTAATGGTATTGATATAAATAAAATGATGGCAGAACTACTAGGAAAAGCCACTGGATATTGTAGAGGTAAAGGCGGCTCAATGCACATTGCGGATATTGAAAATGGAAACCTTGGGGCTAACGGAGTAGTAGGTGGAGGATTTAGTATAGCATCAGGAGCAGCACTTACTCAACAATATAAAAAGACAGGTAACATTGTATTATGCTTCTTCGGAGATGGTGCAAGTAATGAAGGGAATTTTCATGAAAGTTTAAATATGGCATCAGTTTGGAAATTGCCTATAATATTTTTCTGCGAAAATAATCTTTATGGAATGTCTAATCCCATCGGAAAGCATATGAATATAGAAAATATTGCTGACAGAGCATCTTCTTATGGTATGCCAGGATATATTGTTGATGGAAATAATGCAATTGAAGTTTATGAAAAAGTAAAAAAAGCTGCTGATTATGTACGTAGTGGCAAAGGTCCAGTATTAATCGAAGCGAAAACGTATAGATGGTTAGGACATTCTAAAAGTGATGCTTGTGCATATAGAACAAAAGAAGAATTAGAAGAATGGAAGACAAAATGTCCTATAAATTTCTTGAAAAATTATCTAATAGAGAATGAAATTGCTACAGAAGAAGAATTAGATACCATTGAAAAAGAGGCAAAAGAGACAATAGAAAAGGCTGTAGAATATGCAACAAACTGTGAAAATCCATCATTGGATACTTTATTAGAAGATGTATACGCATAAGGAGGGTAATAAAATGAGAGAAATTACTTATAAGCAAGCAATAACAGAAGCAATGAGTGAAGAAATGAGAAGAGATAAAGATATTATTTTTATGGGTGAAGATATAGGATTATATGGCGGAGCATTTGGAGCATCTGTTGGAATGTTTGAAGAATTTGGTGAAGAAAGAGTAAAAGATACTCCTATTTCAGAAGCTGCTATTGCAGGAGTTACAACAGGAGCTGCAATAACTGGTCTTAGACCAATAATGGAAGTTATGTTTATGGATTTTACTACTATTGCAATGGATGCTATTGTAAATCAAGCAGCAAAAGTAAGATATATGTTTGGAGGAAAGGCAAAAGTACCTATGGTTGTACGTTGCCCAGCAGGATCAGGTACTGGAGCAGCTGCTCAACACTCACAAAGTTTAGAAGCATGGTTTTGTCATGTGCCTGGACTTAAAGTTGTAGTTCCAGGAACAGCAAAAGATGCAAAAGGTTTATTGAAAGCAGCTATTAGAGATGATAATCCAGTTATTTTTGTAGAACAAAAGGTATTGTATAAGATAAAGGGAGAAGTACCAGAAGAGGATTATGTAATAGAATTAGGAAAAGCTGATATCAAAAGATCAGGTAAGGATTTAACTATTGTTACTTACGGAAGAATGTTAGAGAGAGTAATGAAAGTGGTTGAAGAAATGGAGAAAGAGGGAATTGATATAGAAGTAGTAGATCCAATGACTCTAAGACCATTAGACATAGATACAATCGTTCAATCTGTTATAAAAACAAATAAATTAATAGTTGTTAATGAAGCTGTTAAAACTTCTGGATTTGGTGGAGAAATTTCAGCGTTGATAGCTGAAAGTGAAGCATTTGACTACTTAGATGCACCTATAGTAAGACTTGCAGGAAAAGAAGTGCCTATTCCATATAATCCAGAATTAGAAAAAGCTGTAATACCAAGTGAAGATGACATTAAACAAGCAATATATAAGGTTATGAACAGATAAGGGGGGATTTACATGGCTATTGAAGTAATCATGCCAAAAGCTGGTATGGATATGGAAGAGGGAACTATTGTAAAATGGTTTAAAAATGAAGGCGATATTATTAAAGAAGGTGACCCCTTACTTGAAATTATTACAGACAAAGTAAATATGGAAGTTGAAGCAGAAGTAAGTGGTATACTATTAAAAATACTTGCAAAAGAAGATGAAGTACTACCTGTATTTACACCTATTGCATATATAGGTCAAGAAGGAGAAAAGTTAAATGTAGCAGTCCAGGAAGAAAAAGCTGAAGAAAAGACTGAGTCTTGCGAAACTAAAAGCAAGGATAAAACTCATAATAATGAAGAAAAAAAATATGAAACAAATGATAAAAAACTAAGAGCAACTCCATATGCAAAAAGTATTGCAAGACAAAAAGGAATAGATTTATCGATGGTTAATGGAAGTGGACCAAAGGGAAGAATTCAAAAGATTGATGTAATTTCATATTATGAACAAAAAGATAAAATTACGCCATTAGCAAGTAGCATAGCTAGTGTAGAGGGAATAGATTTGTCGGCTATAAAGGGCACTGGACATAATGGAAAGATTATGAAATCTGATGTATTAAGTAAAACACAATCTACTAACAAAGAAGTTTTAAACAATAAAGAAATTTTAAGTAATATTTCAAATGATAATAGTGGAAAAATTGTACCGTTAAGTGCTATGAGAAAAGTAATAGGAAAACGAATGTCAGAATCATTCTTCTCAGCACCAACGTTTACAGCGCATATAGAAGTAGACATGACAAAAGCAAAAGAAGCACGTGCTACTTTGAGAGATTCAGTTATGAAAGAAACAGGAGCTAAATTAACTTTTACTGATATGATAATAATGGCAAGTGCAAAGGCATTAAAGAAAAATCCTATTATTAATTCATCTTTAGTTGAGGAAGGTATATTATTTCACGACCATGTAAGCATAGCATTAGCTGTCGGATTAGAAGAAGGATTACTAGTACCTGTAATAAAAGATGTAGATAAAATGACACTAAGTGAAATAACTGCAAAAGCTAAAGATATTTCTTCAAGAGCAGTTAAAATGAAATTATTACCTAGTGAACAAGAAGGAAGTACATTTACAATAAGCAATATGGGAATGTACGGTATAAATCATTTCAATCCAATAATAAATCAACCTAATAGTGGTATTTTAGGAGTTAGTGCAATGATAGACCGTCCAGTAATAGTCAATGGGGAAATAAAAATACATCCAATGATGAATATCAGTATTACTATAGACCATAGAGTTATAGATGGGACACCAGCAGCTAAGTTTTTACAGGATCTAAAACAATTATTAGAAAATCCTGTGCTTTTAATTGTTTAAGTTTGAAAAGGGGGAAGTAAATTGGCTACAGAAATTATTATGCCTAAGGCAGGCATGGATATGGAAGAAGGAACTATAGTTAAGTGGTTTAAGAAACAAGGGGACTATGTAGAAACTGGAGAACCAATATTAGAGATTATAACAGATAAGGTAAATATGGAAGTAGAAGCTGAAGTAAGCGGAACACTAATAGAAATATTAGCAGAACCTGGACAAGTACTTCCGGTATTTAAAACAATTGGGTATATAGGAAATAAAGATGAAATAGTGAGTGAAGTAATCACTCCTAAAGAAGACAAACTAAAAGATAAAAAAGAAATAAACAATGAAAAGTTTAATTATGATGTAATTGTTCTAGGTGGGGGACCTGCAGGATACGTTGCTGCTATAAAGGCTTCTATGCTAGGTGGAAGAGTAGCATTAGTTGAGAGAATTAAAGTAGGTGGAACTTGTTTAAATAGAGGATGTATACCAACAAAAACATATATAAAGAATGCTGAAACTATTCAAAGTATAAAGCATGCAAATGATAGAGGAATAGTAATTAATGACCCTTCTTTTACTTTGGATATGAAAAAAATTATTGATTATAAAAATAAAGTTGTAAATAAACTAACAGGTGGCGTTGCGGCATTATTGAAAAGCCACGGAGTGAAAGTATACAATGGCGAAGGAATATTATTAGAAAATAAGGAAGTGGAAATTGATGGGAACAATAAAATTTCTGCAAAGTCCATCATTTTTGCTGGCGGCTCAAAAGTTTCAAAAATACCTATTCGAGGAATTGATAGTCCTTTGGTTATGACTAGCGATGAAATTCTTGATTTAGATGAAGTACCTAAAAGATTGGTTATAATAGGCGGAGGAGTTATAGGAGTAGAAATAGCTGAAATTTTCAATGCATATGGAAGTGACATAACTATCATAGAATTAAGTGATAGGATTCTACCATTAATGGATGAGGAAATTTCAATTACATTAACTAAAATGTTAGGTAAAAAAGGTATTAAAACTATTGTAAATACTAAGTTAAATAAATTTGAAGAAGACTCAAATCAATTAAAATGTTACTTATCAGATGGGCAAATAATAGAGTGTGATAAAGCTTTATTATCCATTGGTAGAGTACCTGATTTGTCCGGTACAGGTAATTTGGATTTTGAAATGGATAAAGGAAAGATTAAAGTTGATAAATATATGAGAACCAGCATTGATGGAATCTATGCTCCAGGAGATATAAATGGAAAATTAATGCTTGCACATGCAGCTTTTAAGATGGGTGAAGTAGCTGCAGAAAATGCTATGGGATTAAATAAAGAAGCAGATTTAAGATTTGTACCAGGTTGTGTATATACACTACCAGAGATTGGAACGGTAGGTTTAACTGAAGAGATTGCAAGACAAAACCACGAAGTATGTATAGGTAAATTTAAATTTGCAGGAAATGGAAGAGCACTTGCTTCTGGGGAAACCGATGGTTTTGTAAAAGTAATTGGCGATAAAAAATATGGTGAAATTCTAGGAGTTCATATAATAGGACCAGCAGCAGCAGAAATTATAAATGAAGCAGCTACTCTAATGGCAGCGGAAATTACATTGGAAGAAGTTGCAGACTATGTTCATGGACATCCAACCTATTCAGAAGCATTTATGGAGGCATGCGCTGATTGTTTAGGAAAATGCATTCATTTACCAAAAAAATAGTATAGTATAGAGAAAGGGTGGACATTTCATATGATTAGAAAAACAACGAAAATTATTAATGATACTGGATTACATGCTAGACCAGCATCTATTTTTATTACAGAAGCGGTTAAATTCAAGTCTAATATCGAGATAATACGTGGAGAAAAGGCCTTTAATGCTAAAAGTATTATTTTGCTGCTTTCAGCAGGACTTAGTTGTGGAACAGAGATAGAAATTTGTGCAGATGGTGAAGATGAAGAACAAGCAGTCAATACATTGATAAAGCTTATAGAATCAGGAATTGGAGAGTAGGATTAATGAAAAAATATTACTGTGAAATTTTAGAGTAATATTTTTTCTTTTTTTAATTCTTGAATACTGAAAAATCTACATGGACTGATTCATTATAAATGATTATAACTACATTATACTAGGAGGATACTATATGAAATATATAAAAAATCAATCGAATAATCCTTATTATAATTTGGCCTTTGAAGAGTATATACTTAATGAGTTTAATGAAAATTGTTTTTTATTATGGCAAAATGAACCAACTATAGTTGTTGGTAAACATCAAAATACAATAGAAGAAATAAATTTAGAATATGTAAAATCTAAGAACATTAATGTAGTAAGAAGGCTTTCAGGTGGAGGAGCTGTATATCATGACTTGGGTAATCTAAATTTTACTTTTATAGTAGATAATCATGTTGATGAGCATTTTGATTTCAAAAAATTCACTAAACCAGTAATTAAAGCTCTTGAAAGAATTGGGATAGAAGCGTGTTTTAATAGTAGAAATGATTTAGTTATTGAAGGAAAGAAATTTTCAGGTAATGCACAATATATGAAAAAAAAGAGGATGTTGCACCATGGAACTTTAATGTTTAATTCTGATATTGAAGAGTTAGTTAGAGCTTTGAGTGTATCGGAGGATAAAATTATTTCAAAAGGAATTAAGTCAGTCAGAAGTAGGGTTACTAATATATCAGATTATCTAAATGAGAAAATTGATGTATTACAGTTTAAAGAAATACTTTTAAAGTATTTACAAGAAGAAATAGAAATTTTTAATGAATATGAGTTGACCGAAGAGGAAGATTCAAAAGTAAAAGAGATAATGAATACAAGATATAAAACATGGGAATGGAATTATGGGGAATCTCCTAAATTTAATATAAGGAAAGAAAAGAAGTTTGATTCAGGAAAGATAGAAGTACTTTTAGATGTTAATGAAGGTTGTATTAGTAGTTGTAAGTTTTTTGGGGATTTCTTTGGTAATGGAAACGTTAAAGAAATTGAGGATAAATTAGTTGGAATCAAATATGAAGAATTTTCAATAATAAAAGAGCTAGAGGAATTTGATATCAATAAGTACTTTTTAGGATTTAATACTGAAAAATTAATAGAGGTTTTAATATAAAACAGGGCAGTTAATAAATTATTTGTATAAAAAATAACTAGTATTATCAATTTCAATTATATTGAATATATTAACTAGTGAAATAATATAACTTTTTATTATATTATATGGAAAGTTAAATATTTTCATAGGAAAGTGATGATATGTATTCTAATATATTGAGAGATATAATATATGGATTAAATGTAAAGGTACCTATTGAAAATGGGAAAATGGTACAAGCAATTAATTTTGATAATGCAGCAACTACACCATCGCTAGTAACGGTTATAGATGATGTAATAAGGTATTTAGCATTCTACTCCTCAGCCCATAGAGGTTATGGGTATAAATCCCGAGTATCAACCGAACTATATGATGAATGTAGGAAAATTGTAGCCGAATTTGTTAGAGCGGATTTAGAAAAAAATTCTGTTGTTTTTGTTAAAAATACCACAGAAGCAATAAATAGGCTATCTAATTTATTTTATCAAAAGTATAAAGATACAATAATTTTATCAACATGGATGGAACATCATTCTAATGATTTGCCATGGAGAAAATTTACTATTGATTATATTGATATAGATAAAGACGGAAAACTAAGATTAGATGACTTGGAAAATAAATTAATATACTATGATGGTAAAGTAAAACTTGTTACAGTTACAGGAGCCTCTAATGTTACAGGATATTTAAATCCTATATATAAAATAGCATCAATTGCACATAAATATAATGCAATGATATTAGTGGATGGGGCACAATTAGTTCCTCATTGTCTAGTTAATATGGAAGGATTACAAAATGATGATGCTATAGATTTTTTAGCTTTTTCTGGTCATAAGATGTATGCTCCATTTGGAACAGGCGTATTGATTGGTCCAAAGTCTTTTTTAAAAGGAACTATTCCTGATTATCCAGGAGGAGGTACAATAGATATTGTAACGCATAATTATATTAAATGGGCAGATACTCCTTTGAAATATGAACCGGGATCTCCTAATAGTGTAGGGGCTGTAGCTCTTGCTTCTGCCATTAAAGTGTTAAATACTATTGGAATGAAGAATATAGAAAAAAATGAATTAATGTTAACCGAATATACAATTAAGCAGCTTAGAAAATTACCGTATATTAAAGTATATTGTGATGATAAAATATCACATAATGACCATATTGGAATAGTTCCTTTTAATATAGAAGGAATATATCATAAAGAAGTTTCAAAGTTTTTATCAAGTAAAAGAGGTATTGCACTTAGAAGTGGATGTTTTTGTGCTCAACCCTATATTCAAAGATTATTAAATATGAGTGATAAAGAAATAGAAAATAGAATAATTAATGATAATAACAGACCTGGAATGGTTAGAATTAGTTTTGGATTGTATAATAATTATGAAGAAGTAGATGAGTGTATTTATTATATTAAAAAAATTTTGAGATATAAAACTAAAGGATAAAAGTTAAAGATAGATTAATATAATAATTTTGCCGTAATTAGTAGATTGTGTTATTATAAAACAGTAATAAAATAAGGCTATAAACATTTGAATTTGTGTAGCTTGGTAAAGGAGTTATATTAATATGGAAAATAAGATTTTAGCAGTTGTAAACGGTAGTGAAATAAAAGAAAGTGATATTCAAGAAGCTATAATGAGATTCCCACAAGAAAGAAGAGCAATGTTCGCAAATGAGCAAGGGAAAAAACAATTATTAGACCAATTAGTTTCATTTGAGTTATTTTATAGTTATGGAAAAGAGATAGAAATAGAAAAAAATGAAGAATATACTAAAAGACTTGAAGTTTTAGTAAAAGAATTATCTGCTCAAGTTGCAATTGAAAGTGTTTTAAAAAATGTTAAATTAGATGAAGAGGATGTAACTGAATACTATAATGCTAATAAAGACATGTTTAAAACAGGAGAAACTGCAACAGCATCACATATACTAATAGATACAGAAGAAAAAGCAAGTGAAATAAAGAAAGAAATTGAAGAAGGTTTATCTTTTGAAGAAGCAGCACAAAAATATTCTAGCTGTCCATCTAAGGCACAAGGCGGTAGTTTAGGAGCATTTAGTAGAGGACAAATGGTAAAAGAATTTGAAGATGCAGCTTTTGTACTTCCATTAAATGAAGTAAGTGAGCCTGTTAAAACTCAATTTGGGTTCCACTTAATAAAAGTATCAGAAAGACAAGAATCAAAAGCACAAGAACTTGACGAAGTAAGAAGTCAAATTATGAATTCATTATTTCAACAAAAACAAAATGAATTATATGCAGGTAAAGTTGAAGAATTAAAAGAAAAATTTGAAGTTAAATATTTATAGTAGATATTTTTATGAATATAAAGTATAAGTTAGGGAAGATTCACTTTTATAATGAAAGTGGATCTTTTTATTTAGGGAATTTTAGTAACAAAAATTACTATTATAAATTCACTAAGTTTATAAATCCAAAGGATATAAAATAGTAATATTAGAAATTGTTTAAAAGAAATATAAATTTATGTATTAAATTTTGTTTTGGAGTAATAATAAACATACGGTGAGGGAGAGGGTGTTGAAAAACGCAAATGACAATGCATAATTAAGGTTGATTTTCTTCCCATTGGTCAGAAAATCTTTGAATTAACTAAAAGATTGTGTGAAGAGTGAAGAGTGAAGTGAAGGATGATTTTATTAAAGATTAGAGAACTTTTAACCTTTTTCGAAAAGGGCAAAGACAAAAGACAAAAGACAAAAGACAAAAGACAAAAGACAAAAGAAAATAAGTGTGGTATATGAATGAAATATATCTGTTTATATTTTGAAAATATAAACAAAGATATTAGAGTTATATTGGCAAAATAACTCATAAATGGTTGCATATAGACTATTGCTAAGAGTTTGTATCGAAAACTAACCGTGGTGTGTCAATATAAGTAATATGTAGATATATGGAGTAATATGTAGAAAGTATGGAGTAGTTTCTATAGAAAGGTAATAATCGAAAGACAAGGCTATTTATATTTGATATTATATACGAGTCGCCGAAATACTTCGGTCCGGCAGCAAGAAATTATTAATCAGAAAATTTAAAAA
>NZ_JBTVVN010000050.1:0-20978 GCF_054819755.1 Clostridium sp. DL1XJH146 | reverse complement strand
GCTCTTTTTTTTCACAATTTCTTTGAAAATTCAAAAGTTATCCACAGTTTTTATATTTGTAATTTTACAATCACCTATAAAAAAATTAAATGTATTATGGTAATCTTATTTTGTAATGCTCAAGTCTCGGCAATGAGGTCAAACAATTGCATTTGCTCATCTAACAACAATATTTTAAAACACAATCATTAGTTTATTGGTTTATTGGTTTATTGGTTTATTGGTTTATTGGTTTATAAAATAAAAGAAATTTTTTAGCTCCGCTAAAAAATTTCTTCCTTAATTGTGCATTGTGCATTGTGCATTGTGCATTGTGCATTGTGTATTATTATTTATTACTATAAAAAAGATCTCTATAAGCCAAACATTCTCCCACAGTTTTAGCCGCTTTAACTCCTCTTACAATTGCTTTTTTCATAACCTCGACACTTAACATTGAAACTGTATTAACATCGGCGTCTACTATGCCACTTGCCATTGTAAATATAGTATCGCCATCAAACATTGTATGAACTGGATTAATAGCTTTAGCATATCCATTATGCGCAACAGATGAAACTTTATTAGCTTCAGCTTTAGATAATTTTGCGTTAGTAATTATTGCCCCAATAGTCGTATTACCATTAAACAAATTTTTATTCTCATTATATTTTTCTAACATAATATGCTGTGTACTCATAATTTTATTCTTTTCTCCGTTTAGTACACCTGCGATAACTTTACCCTCATCTGTATCAAAAACATCACCGAGACAATTAACTGCTACAATTGCTCCTATTTTTAAATCTCCAACTTGAATTGCGTAAGTGCCAAGTCCACCCTTCATAGAAAATTTAGGTCCTAAAATCTTTCCAACAGTTGTTCCTTTACCAGCCCCTGAATTCCCATTTTCAAAATTATTTTTATCTGAATTAACACAAGCTTCATATCCTAGTTTTTTATCTGGTCTTATTTTATGATTTCCTATATTTAAATCAAATAAAGCGGCTCCACATACGATTGGAACTTTTGTAACACCAACATCAAAGCCTATGTTTCTCTCTTCTAAAAATGTCATAACTCCAGCTGCTGCATCTAGTCCAAAAGCACTTCCTCCTGCTAAAAGAACTCCATGTACCTTATCAACTAAATTAATAGGGTTAAGCAAATCTGTCTCTCTCGTTCCAGGTGCTCCCCCTCTTACATCTACTCCACCACTAGCTCCTTCACTACAAAGTATCACAGTACAACCAGTTATACCTTCTTCGTATTCTGCAGACCCAATTTTAAAATTCTCTATTTCTCGAATATCTATTTCCTTCATAATAAAAAACACCCCTTCTTTATAATACTTGTGTGAAATGATATATAATTTGCTGATTCTTCGTAAATCTTTAAATTTAATAATCGATTTTCTTAGCATAAGATATACATTACTGAAACTTAATCTATGCAATTTCAAAATCTCGGGCTTTTGTACATTTTTAAGTTACATAAATTTATAGTTCAAGTTGTATATCTAATAATAACACTTCACATTCCACTCTTCACACTATTATTAAAATAAAAACTTTATTCTATAAATAATAGTATAATTACCAACTATTTTTAAAATATAGCCATTATATGTTAATAAGAGTAGTAACAACTTATGTCATTACTACTCTATAAAATCTATTTTCTTATCTTTTTAATAGCCACTACTACTGCTGAAGTAATCAATGTTGCAATAATCACCTCTGGAATTCCATTAGCAACACCAATACCTATAATTGTTTTACCTGCTAAAGCTGTATCTATTCCTATTGTTTCAGCATAGCTAGCTCCATATAATAAATACATCATAGTTAATACTCCTACAGTATTAACTAAAGTTCCAATCGCTCCTGCTATACCAGCTTTAATACCTTCATTTTTTACAGGTATTATCTTATAAATATAATAGGCTATTATCCCTATTAGCACCCTTGGCAAAACTGATACCAAAGGATTCATAAATATATAAGATAGTATTGTTGGATTTGATATAGCTTGAAAAATACTAAAAATACCAAAAATCAATCCAACCATAGCTCCTACTACTGGTCCTTCAATTACAGCTCCAATTATAACAGGAATATGCATAATAGTAGCCTTTACTGGATAAATAGGTATAAATCCTAACCCTGTTATCCCTAATACAATTGATATAGATGATAACATACCGATAACAACAATTTGCCTTGTTCCAAACTTACTACTAGTTTTAGAACTCATTCTTTTTTCCATAATTTCATACCTCCGTTCTTATTCTTGTTAGATATAAGTCGAACACTGAAATGTCACTTATTTCTTTTTTAAAGTTTACTATTAATTTAATATAAATTTAGTTCAGTTCCTAAATAGGATACCGACTATAAATTTTAGCAATAGAAACTCTATTTACATTCTATCATATAATTTACATTTTTTTAATATTGTTTTATTAACTTTATAGTCTTATTTTTCTATTTGCTAATATAAATCTATTTCTATTTCATCATTATATAATTTAGTCATGATACCATCCTAATGCCATTATTATATGTTTTGCCTTTTATTTATTATTAACATAGTAATACTACCTATAATACCTAATACAAATATCACTGGCCAAGCTTCTATGGCTTGTTTATCATTTATATATCTTCCCATAACCCAAGGTCCTATTGAGAAGCCTACTCCTGATATAATTGGTAATAATGCATTCATCCTCCCTCTATGTGAGATAGGTGTATTATTTGCTATATAAACCCCTGTATTTGTTGTTTGAATTACTTCCCCAATAGTCCAAATAACTGTGGAAATCATTAAAACAGTAAAAGATTTTGTGAAATATAACATTCCAAAACCAAATGCATAAAATAAACCAGCCATTGAAATATTAAATATAGGTCTAAAATTCTTAGTTATTTTTATTACGACGGATGTTAAAAATACAACTGTTAAAGCATTAGCCGTCATAACAAATCCAAAAACTTCTGTACCATTATTATTGAATAGCTCTCTTGCCTGTATAGGTATAACAAAAGAATGTTGCGAATATATAAATGAAAAGATTATTGATGACAAAGAAAACAATATTAAATATGGCCTTTTGAGTAAAACTCCAAGCAAACTACCATTCTCCGCCTTTTCATTAACGCTTACATTCTTATCTTCCTCTTCATTCTTATTCATGGTTTCCTTAACAAAAAAGGCTACTACCATAGTTGAAAGCAGTGTTGTTATGGCATCCCCTAAAAATATCCACTTTATATAATTATCAAATAAAAATCCTGCTATCAAAGGTCCTACAGCCACTCCTATATTTCCGCCAAGGTACAATAATGAAAACCCTTCTTGCCTATTTTCCGGATTAGTTAAATCTGCTGCAATTGATGTATTAATTGGCCTTGCTGCAGAGTTACAAAAGTTGGAGATCATAATTAAATATGGTATTAAAATTGAATTTCCTAGAAGTCCGCAAGGTATTAACGAAAGAGCTGCCATGGTTTGAAAAGATATCAATACCTTTTTTCTACCAAAATGATCACATGTTTTACCACCTATCATTGCTCCTGGTATTCTTACTATTGCTGATACCATCATAAAAACACCTACAACTTCTCTTGAATAGCCCATTTTCTCAGTAAGAAAAAATGTAAGAAATGGATATACAAAAGCCCCTAAACTATTAATAATTCGTGCTCCAAATAATATATATATTGCTTTTGGTAAATTTCTATACATTTTTATTCTCTTTGCTTCTATCATTTATTCCTCCAATTATTTAGCTAATTCATACATAGCTGAAGCATACATTTTTGATATCAAAATCAGTTTTTCTATTTCTATATATTCATCTGCTTGATGAACAACATCCTCATCTCCCGGAAATAATGGTCCATATGCAACTATATTAGGCATCTCCTTAGCATATGTTCCTCCACCTATAGCAATAGCTTTCTCCTCTTTACCAGTATACTCTTTATAAACCTTCATCAATGTCTTAACTAATTTATGGTCTTCCTCAAAGAATAATGGTTCCTGATGTATCATATCATTAATTTCAATCCCCGTTCCATTAATTGTCTTATTTATTCCTTTCATCAAATTATCAAAAGATTCAGTAACTGGATATCTAACATTTAATGATACTGTACATCCTTTTCTATCAAAATATATTTTACCTAAATTCAATGTAAGTTTACCTGAAATTCCATCTTCAAGTGGTATATTAAAATCCTCTCCATTTATATCAAATCCAATATGTGTATTTAAAAATTCTATCATTTTTGAAGCAGAACTTCTTGGCAAATCCATTTCTCCTAATAGAGCTAACATTTGTACTATTGCATTCACACCAAGTTCTGGTGTACTTCCATGTGCTGAAATACCTTTAGATTCTATAATCAATTCATTTCCTTTAGTTTCAGAATCAATATTAAAACCTGTTAACTCACTGTATGTATCTACAAATATTTTCATTTCATCTAGATTTTCAACTGAAATAGAAACCTGACAATAATCTGGTACCATGTTAGATGCATTGCCACCTTTTATATAATTAATAATATTATTGTTATCTTCTTCAAAGTCTTTCTTTAACTGAAAAAAGGTAATCCCCTTTTCTCCATTTATAACCGGAAATTCTGCATCTGGTGTAAAACCAGCAACTGGTGGCTTTTCTTTTTTTAGATAATATTCTACTTCACCACAACCACTTTCTTCATTTGTTCCAAAAATAATTCTTATTTTTTTATTAAGCTTTAATGATGAATCTTTTATAGCCTTTAGTCCATAAATTGCCGCAATTATTGGCCCTTTATCATCCATAGTTCCTCTACCATATATTTTACCATCACTGATTTGACCTTCATAGGGCATATGTGTCCACCCACTTCCTTCTGGTACAACATCTAAATGTCCTAATACACCTATATAATCATCTCCATCACCAATTTCAGCATATCCTAAATAATTATTTAAATTAACTATTTTAAATCCTAAATTTTCACACAAATCTAAGGTCCAATTCAAAGCATTATAAGGGCCTACTCCAAAAGGCGCCTCTGCAGTTTCTTTTCCCTTTATACTCTTTATTTTTACTAACTGGATTGTTTTGTCAATAATATCATTCCTCATAGTTTCAATTTCATCGTCAAAATACATATTTTTTCCTCCATTTATATAATGTAACAATTTAACCTTTTAAAAAATAAACCTCTTTAATATTATAATTAAATAAAATGTTTTGCAAATCACAAATAAATAAAAAAACTATAGAAATATTCTTAATTGTAATATAAAATGATATAAGGACGTAATTATAAATGAAAACATTAAATTAATGTTTTCAATCAATTATTTTAACATTCTCAAATTTTAAATGTTTTGAAACTATTTTATCCTAAATTTCAGTTATACTCTCATTATAGATATTATTATTAGACGGAGGACAAGCCTTATGAGCAATATAGAAAAACGAATAGAAGCCCGCAAAGAAAAACGTAAAAAGAAAAAAAGATTAAAAACAATTATTTTACTAATATTATTAATTTTAATTGCTATTATATGTGGAATATACTACTACTTTTCTCACTTATATAAAACTACCAGTTATGAAGATATTGAAGATAATACTACCCAAAGTGAGAATTTAGTTTCTGATGTTGAAGATCCTGTAGAACCAGAGTATACAAAAGTTGAAGGTATCACTAACATATTATTACTCGGTTTAGATGCTCGAAATCCTGATGAAACATCTAGGTCTGACTCTATTATTATTCTCACAATAGATACTATACATAATGATTTAAAACTGACTTCTATTATGAGAGACTCATACGTTACTTTATATCAGAAAGACGAACAAAAAATTAATTCTGCCTACGCTTACGGTGGTACATCTCTTCTTATGAACACAATAGAATCAAACTTTGATGTTGACTTAGATAAATATGCTATTATAGATTTTAATGGTTTTAAAGAACTTGTAGATATTGTCGGCGGACTAGATTTAACTGTAGAAGACTATATGATTGATGAGATGAATTTATGTATCAAAGAATTAGGGGATGAAGATTCTAAATATGTAACTGAAGCTGGACTTCAACACTTAGATGGAGACCAAGTTCTAGGATATTCAAGAATGCGTAATATTAAAGGTAACGATTATGCTAGAACTGAAAGGCAGAGGGAAGTCATATCACTTCTTATGGAAAAAATTCAAGATGTTCCAAAATATAAATATACCTTTATAGCTGCACAACTTTTACCATATCTTAAAACTAATATAGAGCTAACACAAGCATTTAATCTTGCCTATACTGTTTTTAGTATAAATAATTATGATGTACAGCAACTACAAATTCCTGTAAATGAACTTAGTACAGGATTAATTCACCCTAATAAAGGCTGGCTCCTAGTAATGGATATAGATCAAAATGCACAACTACTTAATGACTTTATTTTTGAAGATATCCCTTATGATTCAAGCAATGTTAGCTATACAGACTATAAAAATTATATCTCAAGATATTTTTCTGAAGTAAATGCATTAGAAACTAAAACAACCGTAAAAACAGAAAATTCATCTACTGAAAAAACTGTTACTGAAAAAGCCACTACTGAAAAAGATGATGATGAAATGGATAATGATGAAGAAACTAATGCTGAAAATTCTGCTAACAATACATCTGTTTCAACTGAAAATACTTCACAAGATAGTACAACTAATGATGAAAATAATTCTTCAAACACAGAAAATGATACATCAACAACTGAAAACGGTGAAGAAGCTGAAGTAACAATAATAGGCTCAGAAGACTAGCAAGAAATACTTAATCATTGTAAAAATAAATATCTACAAATAGGGATGATTTTAATTACTAAAATCATCCCTATTTTAAATCCATTTTCTATTAGCATCTCTTTATTAGTTTATTTAAGCAGACTCTTCCATCAAAACACTAAAAACTTCTCTTAATAAATCGTTTTTTACTGCTCTTGATAAAAGAGAATTACTTTTAATAAAGTATGGTATATTATCTTTATATTTAAATTTTTTCTCACCATAAATCTTTAATATTTCCTCAATAAAATCTTCCAACTTATAAATTTTAAATCTTTCCATCTCGTATTGATCTGCTAAATATTCGCATAACTCTATACCAATATCCTCATAATCTTTATCCTTAGCTATATTAAACATTTCAGTAATTCGTGGAATTATAAATTCAAAAATCATTCTTTTATGAGGAATTCCTTCCAATCCAAATACTTTTCCAATCTTATATGTTTTCTCCTTATCTAGTTGCAAAAACAAATTATTAAAATAGCACTCATTCTCTTTATTATCAATATAATAACTTGTACCCTTTAAATTATCCAAAACTTTAATAGTATCATAATAACCTAATTTTATGTTCCTTCTAGCAACAGTTTTATCAAAATCCAAAGTATTACCTAAATTCTCATTTGGTTTTATATAAATAATTTCAGCATCTGTTTCATTTAACTTTTGTTCGAATCCAATTCCATTAGTCCTAACTGCTATTATTTTTTTAAACCCTTTTCTTAGCATAAGATTTATAGGTAAATTATCATATACACCACCATCTACATATACTTTTCCATCCATCTTCTCCAATTTAAAGGCAGGAAAATTAGCACTTGCCATCAAAAAATCATTAACCTTACCTTCTGGAATTTCATCAATAAATAACTCCAAAGGCTTCATATCACTTAAAGAAACTGTTACTAATCCAAACATAATATCAGAGTTTCTTAATTTTTCTTCGTCGACTTTTTCTTGTATTATTTTTCTTATTGCTTTTGTATCTACTCCTCTATTTAAAAGAATATCTTTTGACTTCTTAAACAAATACCCTAAATTAGATTGATTTATCTGGTATTTTTTTAACTCATCTAATATTTCATCATCCACATCGAAAATTTGAGAGTTAGCAATATTAAACCACATATCATAAAGCTTATCAAATTGATTTTGCGCAATCATTGCTCCATTTAACGCACCTATTGAAGTACCTGTAACTGCTCCTATTTTAATCTCTTTTTCCATAATAGCTTTATATGCCCCTACATGATATGAACCTTTTGCACCTCCGCCTTCTAACACTAATCCGTACATAATCTACCTCCAATTTCATTACTTATATAATATTATACTATACAAAATTTCTCAATAATATAAATTCTTCAGATTTATAATGAATAAAAAAAAATAATAAGTCTATAATTTCAATAAGGAGTTTACAATTTAAAACTTAATTGATTTGGAAACTCTATATAAGGAGTGATTATATTGATTTGCAACGATTTTTCTTTGAATAATGATGAAATTCTAAAAAATGCTAAGTATTATGTTAATAAAGGAAAATTTTTTTATAATAAAAATCAAATTGAAAATGCTTTTAGTTGTTTTAATATGTCTCTAAGAATTTCTCCAAATTTTTATGAAGCTCATTTAGCTAAAGGTGAAGCATTTATGGGTTTGATGAAAATAGAAGATGCAGTAAAATCACTAAAGGAATGTTTGCTTATTAATGAATGTTATAGAATACTAATCGATTTAGCAGAATGTTATAATCTACTAGCAGAATATAACACTGCCATTGAATATTGTGATAAAGCTTTTAATTTAGATAAGACTAATTATTTGATTCCATATAAAAAAGGACGAATATTATATAATATAAAACGGTATAATAATGCCCTTGAAGCGTATAACAAATGTTTAAAAATCAATCCAAATCATTATGATTCATATTTTGATAAAGGTGAAATTTTATATATGCAAAATAAATATACTGATGCTCAATACTGTTATGAACAAGCTATATTTATCAATAAAAATAGACCTGATGCATACATTGGTTTATCATTATTATTCACTCAGTTAGGTAATATCGAAAAATCTTTCTCATACGCGAAAAAAGCCCTATCATTAGACCCCACTGACGAGTGGGTAAAATGCCATTATAATGTTACTAAAAATTTATTATATAGAAATATGTAACTCTTTTTCATCTTAACTTTACACTTTTAATAAAATTACCATAAAAAAATTAGAGCATATGCCTTACCCCTTTTGCATGCAATAAGCAATGGCTCTAATTTTTTTATACATTAATATATTAATAAATTGATTTTTTATTGCATTTTACTTCTTTGTTTATTCTCTCTTGGATTTTGTTTCCCTAGTTTTCGTGATTCACTAGAATATCCCACTCCATTCGATGTTTCTAGTTTCATTTTATTTAATTCTTTTTTGGTTTTAGGATTAACTTTTTTATTGTCTTTTGAATTTTTATTATTTTTATGGGACATAATAATACCTCCATTATATTTTAGTATTATTATTGCCAATTAAAATTAATTTATTAATTTTTTCCTTATTTAATAATTAATATTGGCCAGTTTATATAAATTGTTTCTAAGCTCGAAAAAATATTGTATTATATCCCAATAAATGGTATAATCATAATACTTATTTCAATTTTTTTGCAATTATAAATTTCAAGGAGGTTTATCATGGATAATAAAAAATCATCAGAAGCAAAGAAACCTAAAGAAGAAAATAAATTAATTATAATAAAGCACGGAAAAAAAAATAAGAAATACAAAATTCCTCAATCAATAATTAATGAATGTCTCTCAACAATGGAATAGAAACACAAAAGGCTGCCTCACAATTATATTTTAAAACTATAATATAGAAAACAGCCTTTTAATTTTTATCTAAATAAACTTTAATATTCGACAATCTTTTTTCTTTCTTCTTTTTTGTTATTTATCTTTTTTCTTCGTCTAAGTAATTCTTCATTTACTTGTTCTAGCTTTATTCCTTTTTCAGCCAATAAAACCAACATATGATAAATAAGGTCGCAGGTTTCATTTACTATTTCTTCTGAATTAGAGTTTTTAGAAGCAATAATCATTTCCGTACTTTCTTCTCCCACTTTTTTAAGTATCTTATCTAATCCTTTTTCAAATAAGTAACTAGTATAAGATCCCTCTTGTAAATCTTCTTTTCTTTCTAAAATTGTTTCGTACAAATCATTTAATACATTATTTTCTTTCATAATTTTCCCCTTATATATTTAATAATTTATTTGTCTAATTTTCTAAAAAAGCAACTTCTACTACCAGTGTGACAAGCCGCACCAACCTGATCTACTTTTATAAGTAATGTATCTCCATCACAATCTAAAAACATTTCCTTTACTGTTTGAAAATGTCCTGAAGTTTCTCCTTTATTCCAAAATCCATTTCTAGACCTACTCCAAAACCAAGTTTTACCTGCTTCAATTGTTTTTTGTAAAGATTCCCTATTCATATAAGCCATCATTAAAATTTCATTTGACTCATAATCCTGGATAATAGTAGGAACTAATCCATCCCCTTTTTCAAAATCTATACTCTCTAAAAAATCATTCTTATTCATATTTATCATCTCCAAAAATAATTGGTATACTATGTAATTTTGTATGCCACTCTTTTTCTTCTCTTTATTCTAATTTTAAATACTTAATCTCTCTTCATTCTTACTTCAATTTTCTTGTCATCTAAAAATTCTTTTACTTCTTTCACAGTAAGCTCTCTGAAGTGAAAAAGTGAAGCTGCAAGAGCTGCATCAGCGCTAGTTTCATTAAATACATCATAAAAATGTTCAAGTTTTCCACAACCACCAGAAGCAATTACAGGTATATTAACATTTTTACACACAGTTTCAGTAAATTCTTTATCATACCCCTCTTTTGTTCCATCTGCATCCATACTAGTAAGTAGAATTTCACCAGCTCCTAATTTCTCAACCCTTGATGCCCATTCTATAGCATCAAATCCTGTATCAATTCTTCCACCATTAATAAATACATTCCACCCTGTATTATCTTCTCTTCTTTTACCATCTATAGCTACAACTACGCACTGATTACCAAACTTGTCAGCTGCTCTACTTATTAACTCTGGGTCTCTAATCGCTGCAGAATTTACAGCTATCTTATCTGCCCCTGCTCTCAATATATCTTTAAAATCATCCGTAGTTCTTATTCCTCCTCCAACAGTTAAAGGAATAAATACTTTTTCTGCTGTTCTTCTAACAACATCAATCATTGTTTCTCTACCCTGATGCGTTGCTGTTATATCTAAAAAAACTAATTCATCAGCTCCTTCTTCATTGTAGAACTCTGCTATAGCAACAGGATCTCCAACATCCTTTAAATTCACAAAGTTTACTCCCTTTACAACTCTACCATTATCCACATCAAGACAAGGTATTATTCTCTTTGTTAACATTAAAGACCCTCCTTATTCTCTGCTCAATTTAATAGCTTCCTTTAAATCTAATGTTTTACTATAAATAGATTTACCAGCTATTACACCATATAAATTCATTTCTTTTACTTTTCTAATATCTTCAATATCCTTTACTCCACCTGAAGCAATTATATTACAGACTACACTATTTTTTAACTTCTCCAAGCCAACTAAATCTTGCCCTTCTAATGTACCATCCTTACTAATGTCAGTGTATATTATAGTTTTCACTCCAAAATCTTCTACTCGTTTTGCAAATTCTATATAATTTATTTTACTAACATCAATCCATCCTGCTGTAGCAACAAATCCATCCTTTGCATCTATGCCTACTGCAATTTTGTCTCCAAACTCTTTAACACTTTCTTTAACTAAATCAGGATTTTTCAAAGCAGCTGTTCCAAGTATAACTCTACTTATTCCCTTATTAACTAACAAGTCTATCTTTTTTAAATCTCGTATTCCTCCACCAAGTTCTATTGGCATATCTATACTTTTGATAATTTCAGAAACAACATCAATATTCTTTAAATTTCCTTCAAGAGCTCCATCTAAATCTACTACATGAAGATATTCTGCTCCATCTTCTTTAAATTTAATTGCTGTCTCAATAGCACTATCGGCTACAATTTGAGATGTAGCGAAATCTCCTTTATATAATCTAACTGGTTTACCATTTTTTAAGTCAATAGCTGGTAGAACTATCATTTAATCAACTCCCCGAAATTTTTTAGCATTTTAAGGCCTATATCTCCACTTTTTTCTGGATGAAACTGAAGTCCAAAGACATTGCCTTTACTAACAACTCCAGGAACCTTAACTCCATAGTCTGCATAAGCATTTAAAACTTTCTCATCTTCAATATCTGCATAGTATGAATGCACAAAATACACATAACTCTCTTCATCTATTCCCTTTAAAAGAGGACATTCTTTTACTATATTTAAACTATTCCATCCCATATGTGGAATTTTATAATCTACATCTAACTTGACTATTTTACCTGGCAGAAAACCTAATCCATCACATTCTTTAAATTCGTACCCTTTTTCAAATAATAATTGCATTCCAAGGCATATACCTAATAATGGTTTGCCTTCTTTTACTGCTTCTTTCAAAATAATATCTATTCCTCTACTGGTAATGTTCTCTATAGCATCCGGGAATGCACCTACTCCTGGCAGAATAATTCCATCACTATTTAGTATCTCATCTTTATTATTTGTAATTATAGATTGGTATCCTAAATAATCAAGTGCCTTTTGTACACTCATCAAATTTCCCATATCATAGTCAACAATAGCTATCATGGATAGACCTCCTTTTTATTGATAATTTATACCCGTAATCTAAAATAATAATTATTCATAACACTAGCTGCTAAGTAAATATTTAATGCACAATTATCAATGCACAATTAAGGATAATTCTTCTCGTTCCTCGAAGAATTTCAAATTTAATTGAAAATTTTCCTACCAAAGGGAAGAAGGTCCTCATTCATTGTCTATTGCGAATTGAACTAAAGAATTCCCTTAGTAGACATTACCCCTTTTATCCTGATGTCTAATTCTACCGCTTCTCTTAGGGCTCTACCTAACGCTTTAAATAGAGCTTCAATTTTATGGTGATTATTTTTACCATATAAAACCCTAGCATGCAGAGTTATTCCTGCATTAAAAGCAAAAGCTCTTAAAAATTCTTCAACAAGTTCCAAATCAAAGTCTCCTAATTTATCACAAGTAGTTTCACATTCATAGACTAAAAATGGTCTCCCGCTAATATCTAAAGATACTGTTGCAAGTGCCTCATCCATTGGAACAAAAGCCGTGCCATATCTAGTAATACTCTTTTTATCCCCTAAAGCCTTTTGTACACACTGTCCTAACACAATTCCAACGTCTTCCACTGTATGATGACCATCAACGAACAAATCTCCCTCAGCTTTTACATTAAGATTAAATAATCCATGCTTAGAAAACAAAGTCAACATATGATCTAAAAAACCAATTCCAGTGTCAATTGTTGATTTTCCTTCTCCATCTAAATCTATATCAATTTCAATATTAGTCTCCCCAGTTTTTCTAATAACTTCTGCTTTTCTATTCAAAATCTCACCCCTCTATAGTAATGCCTAACGCTCAATTAATTGGTCTTTTATTATATCTTTATTAATTAAATATTCTATGACCAAAGGGAAGAAAATCTACCTTAATTGTGCATTGTAAATTATGCATTATGCATTTATTTTTCTTTAAACCTTACTTTGATTGAATTAGCATGAGCAGTTAACCCTTCTGTTTCAGCAATTTTAATTACTGTATCTTTAATATCCCCTAAAGCTTTCTCTGTATAGTATGTATAACTTGATTTCTTTACATAATCATCAACAGAAAGTGCTGAGAAGAATTTTGCCGTACCACTAGTTGGAAGAACATGATTTGGTCCTGCTGCATAATCTCCTAATGGTTCTGGAGCATATTTGCCTAAGAAAATCGAACCTGCATTAGTTATATCCCCTAGTATATTAAAAGGTTCCTTAATCATAACTTCTAGATGCTCTGGAGCTATTTCATTAGAAACTTTTACTGCATCTTCAATACTATCTACTGTCAAAATTGCTCCATAATCTTTCAATGATTTTCTAATAATATTTTCTCTGCTTAAAGTTTTAACCTGTATTTCTAATTCTTCTTTAACTTTACCTGCTAATTCTATTGAAGTTGTTACTAAAATTGAAGATGCTAGCTCATCATGCTCTGCTTGCGACATTAAATCTGCAGCTATATATGCTGGATCTCCAGTTTCATCAGCAATTATTAAAATTTCAGATGGTCCTGCAATCATATCAATATCCACATATCCATATACACTCCGTTTAGCCATTGCTACATAGATATTTCCCGGGCCAACTATTTTATCAACTTTTGGGATTGTTTCAGTTCCATAAGCAAGAGCTCCAACTCCTTGCGCTCCGCCAACTTTATAAATTTCATCTACCCCTGCTATATCCGCAGCCACTAATATATTGTAATTAATTTTACCATTACTTGATGGAGGGGTTACCATTATAATCTTATTAACCCCAGCTATTTTAGCTGGCATAGCATTCATTAAAACAGAAGATGGATATGAAGCAGTTCCACCCGGAACATATATGCCAACTTTATCTAAAGGAATTATTTTTTGCCCAAGAATAACCCCATTTTCTTTATTTACCATCCAGGAATTTCTTTTTTGCTTTTCATGGAAAAATTTAATATTCTCCTTTGCAACATTTAAAGCATCGATAAAATCATCTTCACATAATTCGTATGCTTCTTCAATTTCCTCTTTTGTTACTTTAAGACTATCTTTATTTATTATTTTGGAATCAAACTTACGAGTATACTTAATTACAGCTTCATCCCCATAATTCTTTATATCCAAAAGAATACTATCTACAGCTTCAATTACACTCTTTTGTACTTCACCTGACCTATTTTTTATTTTTTCAATATACTTATCAATATTTTCTCTGGTAAGTTTTTCAACTTGCATCATTTTAATCACCTCAGATTTATTAATCTACATTTATTTTTCAATAACTTCTTTTACTGAATTTATAACTTTCAAAATTTCTTCTCTTTTTGTCTTCATACTTGCCTTATTTACAATCATTCTTGCACTAATATCACAAATGTTTTCTATTACTACTAATCCATTTTCTTTTAATGTACTTCCTGTTTCAACAATATCTACTATTGCATCTGCTAATCCTAATATAGGAGCAAGCTCAACAGAACCCTCTATCTTAATTATTTCAACATCTTTACCATTTTTACTAAAATATTCTCTAGCAACATTAGGATATTTTGTTCCAATAATTTTTCTCTGGTATCCATCATCAATATCAAAACCCGGCAAAGACGCAACAGAAAAATTACACTTTCCAACTCCTAAATCTAAAACTTCGTAACAACTTCTTCCTTTTTCCATTATTGTATCTTTACCTACTATACCAATATCTGCTGCTCCATATTCTACATATGTAGTCACATCAGGCGCTTTTACTAAGAAAAATTCTAAATTAAATTCTTCATTTTGCCCTTTAAAAACTAGCTTTCTTCCCTTATCTTTAAGCTCACTAACATCAGCACCTATTTCTTCAAATAGTTTCATTGCATGCTTCTCTAATCTACCTTTTGTCAAAGCAATTTTTACTTTTTTCAATAAATTCACCCCAATTAAAGATTATTAATATATTGTTCTAATATATATTCCTCTTCTACTTTGTCATTAAAATTGTACACCTTTATCTTTTTTTCATCTATTAATGATATCAAACTATAAGCATCATTACTATTGCAATAGTCATATGCTTCATCAATGTTATCTTGCAAACTTAATTCACAGATATATCCCTTATCTCTAATCTTTTCAGCAGCGTTATATACTAATTTATTATATTTTAATGAAGAAAAAATAACTACTCTATCTAATTTTTCAGGTTTAAAATCTTCCAAAGCTAACATTACATTATCAACATTAATAGCGAAACCAGTTGCTGGCAGCTCCTCTCCAAAATATCCTAATAAATTGTCATACCTTCCACCACTTAATATATAATCACCAACATTATCCGCGTAACCCTTAAATATAATTCCAGTATAATAGTTAATATGCTGAACTAAACCTAAATCAATAGTGATATATTGTGCTAATCCAACTTCATCTATTACTTCATAAACTTTATATATATTTGAAAGAGCGTTGAGTGCCTTTTTATTTTTTGTTATACTTTTAGCTTTATCTAATACTTCAATCCCTCCAAATAATTTTGGAAGCTCTTTTAAGACTTTTAATTTTTCATTTTGTTTTTCGTCTATATTTTTATCAACAAAGTCATTTACTGCTGAAAAATTCTTATTTTCTATATAATCTCTTAGAATTTCTATTTCTTCTTCATCTATATTTACGTCCTCTACTAAGGCTTTAAAAAAGTTTGCCTGTCCTATTTCAATTTTGAAATCCTTTATACCAATTTTTTTAAGTGCATTAATCGCTGTCATAATTATTTCTGCATCACTTTTTATATTTTTTGCACCTATTATTTCAACACCTGATTGAGTTATTTCACTATTTTTACCATGAAAATTCTCATTGATTCTATAGACATTTTCACTATAACAAAATTTAATAGGATAACTAGATTTATTTATTTTAGTTGATGCTATTCTCGCAATTGGAGTAGTTACATCTGCTCTTAGTGCTAGAATTCTACCTTGATTGTCAAACATTTTATACATTTTCTGTTGTTCAATAGTTTCATTTCCTAAATTAAAAACATCATAAAATTCTATAGTTGGAGATATTATTTCTGAAAAACCGTTCTTTTGGTAAAAACTTCTAAGTTCTCTCTCTATTTGTAGTTTTTTTGAACATTCTTCAAATAATAAATCTCTCATTCCTTCTGGTATATATCTATTAAGTGTTTTCAAATAACCGCCCCTCGCTTTATTAATTTAACGCTTTACCTCGCTAAACTATTTAATTATATATATAATATCATTTCACTCTGATTTATGTCAATAGCATTTGGTTAAGTATACTATTATGTTTATATAAATACAAGACGGTTCTTGATTTCAGTTTGCATTAAGAATTTATTAATCATATTTAATTCACTATAATAGTGTGCATACATACTAAGGAAATACATAAAAAAAGAACTTCCAATTGAAAGTCCTTTTGTACTTAGCGTAGTTTATACCAATTAATTTTCATAATTTATTTACATTCCATAATTGCAAGTGCAGCTGCCCCTATTACCCCTGCATCTACTCCTAACTTAGCTGGTACTATCTTGCAATTTTCAGCCATATTTTTGAATACTCTTTTATCTACAACCTCTTTTACTTTATCAAAAACTATATCTCCTGCTTGAGCTACTCCACCACCAATTACAATCATTTCTGGGTCCATAGTAACTATTAGATTAGAAATGAATATACCAAGATAATTTAAACTTGTATCTATTATTTCTTTAGCAACTTTATCACCATTAAATGCTTCATCAAAAACTTCTTTTGCTGTTACTTTATCATATTTTTTTAGTGTAGATTGAATAATAGGACCGCTGATTGTCTCGTTAGCAATCCTAGCAATTGCTGTACCTGAAGATAAAACTTCAGCACACCCTATATTTCCACAATTACATCTTGGTCCATCTTTTTCAATAGTCATATGCCCTACTTCAAAAGCATTATATGTATTTCCTCTATAAATCTTGCCATTTATTATTGCTCCTCCACCTATGCCAGTGCTAACAGTTACGTATAACATATTTTCTGTGCTTACTCCAGCACCAAACATAAACTCACCTATAGTAGCCACATTAGCATCATTGTCTAAAAATGTCTTTACACCGTATTTTTCTTCAATAGGCTCAACAATCTTAAAATTTCTAAATGGAAGATTAGGAGTTGTTAGTATTATGCCTTTTTGGGGATCTAATGGACCCGGTGATCCAATTCCTATAGCTTTTATATTTTTAATATTTATTTCGCTTTCTACTATTAGTCTATCTATTACACTTTCTATTCTTTCTAAAACTACCTTTTCTCCTTGTTCCGCATTAGTAGGTATAGTATATTTTGAATATACATTTCCTTGAAGATCAGAAATCACTCCACTAATTTTTGTTCCACCTAAATCAATTCCAATTACATTATCTCTATTCATAAAAATCCTCCCTAAGAAAATACATAACTTTTAATTCTTTAATTACTTGCCTATATTGTATTTTGTTAAAATTCTTTAATTTATTATATCATAAATATATTAATATATTTATTTGTTATATTATTTAGTATAAACATATAAAAAAGTATGCTATTGATTAGCATACTTTATAAAAATATTTTCTATTCTAAAAAATGATTGTTTTTGAAAATTTCCTTTAACTTTTCATTATTATCGAATGATTCAGAAATTGAATGTAAATTTGGTATATTACCCGTATAATCACTAAGATTATTTAATTTATAATCTATCCCTCCTGAAAAAAAATCATTTGTTTCATAAAAGTTAGGAATATTATTGATGTTTCTTTGTTGCTGAGATTTTATATCCTCCACAACTATTTCCTCCTTTCGACTTTATTTTAAAATTATTATTTTGAAGTAAATTGCATATTATCTCAGAACTATTCAAGCCTTCATTATCAAGTGTTATTGTAAATTTATCGTCATCTCCAACAAGTGCTAGATAATCATCTAATGAACTATAATCACTCAAATTAATTTCACCATTAATATCTAGATGATAATCGTACATATTCATCTCCCCTTAGCGCCTTTACAATTATTTTCTACTATTTTTAATTAAAATATACATATTGTTTAAGAATAAGATTTTTTATTATACAGTAAAAAAAAAAATTTGTTTACACTAGAAAAGCCTATTATGACTAATCATAATAGGCTCAACTTAGAAAACATATAAAACTTATCCAACATTTTTTTCACTAATAATTTTATCAGCTTCAGTAGGAGGAACTTCGTCATATCTTTCAAATTTCATGTTAAAATCCCCTCTTGCTCCAGTAATAGATTTTAAATCAGCAGCATATTTAAACATCTCAGACATTGGAATCTCAGCAATAATTCTTTCGTCTTCTTTATCTTGCTCCATTCCAAGTACTCTGCCTCTTTTTTTATTTATATCTCCCATTACATCTCCCATAAATTCACTAGGGATAGTAATTTCAACATGCATAATAGGCTCTAATAATATTGGTTGTGCTTCCTTAATACCCTTTTTATAAGCTATTGAAGCAGCTACTTTAAAGGCCATTTCTGAAGAATCAACAGGATGATATGATCCATCATATAAAGTTGCCCTTATTCCTATAAGTGGATATCCTGCTAATACACCTTTTTTCATTGATTCAATCAACCCTTTTTCCACAGCTGGTATATATTGTCTAGGAACTGCTCCACCAACAACTTTATCAACGAATTCTAATCCCTTTTCTCCATCCATCCTTGGTTCAAATTTAATTTTGACGTCACCATACTGACCATGCCCACCACTTTGCTTTTTATGTTTACCTTGTACATCAGCTATTTTCTTAATTGTTTCTCTATAAGGAATTTTTGGTGTTTGAAGACTCACTTCAGCTCCAAACTTACTCTTAAGTTTAGATGCAATAACATCTAGATGTGTAACTCCTAATCCTGAAATTATAGTCTGGGCATTTTCACTATCTCTATCTACTGAGAAAGTTGGATCTTCTTCTAATAACTTATGGAGTCCTGTTGATATCTTATCTTCATCACCTTTTGAAACAGGCATTACTGCTAAAGACATCTTAGGTTTTGAAAATTCTATCCCATTATATGCAATTTTACTATTATCACTGTTTAAAGTATCTCCTGTACTTGTATATTGAAGTTTTGCAACAGCGCCAATATCTCCTGCGTAGATTTCATCTGTTTTAATTTGTGACTTTCCTCTTAAAAAATACATAGTACCAAATTTTTCTTGTTTATCTTTGTTTACATTATAAACAACTGAGTCGCAATCTGCTTTACCTGTCATAACTCTAAATAAAGACAATTTTCCTACAAAAGGGTCTGCTATAGTTTTAAATATAAACGCTGAAAAAGGTGCATCTTCACCAAATTTAACTTCTACTTCATCTCCATTAGATAAATTTTTAGCTTTTATTTCATTAGAATCTTTAGGGGATGGAAAGCATTCTACTATATCTTCTAAAAGAGTCATTATACCTATACCTTTTATTGCAGATCCACATGTTACTGGTGCAATTTCTCCACTAGTAGAACCACTTATCAATCCATGATATATTTCTTCATCTGATAATTTACCTTCTTCAAAGTATTTATCTAATAAAGTTTCATCTGTTTCTGCAACAGCTTCCATAATCATTGTTTTACATTCTTCAACTTTATCTAGTAATTCATCTGGAATTTTTCCTTCTACCATTTCACCTGTTTTTTCATTAAATATTCTTGCTCGTTTTGAAATTACATTAATCACTCCTACGAAATCGTTTTCTTTACCTATTGGATATTGAATAGGTACTACTGATATTCCGTAGCTTTCTTTTAACTGCTCTAAAACTCTTTCAAAGGAACTATTTTCTCTATCTAATTTATTTATAAAGAATGCACGTGGCATATTATTTTCATTTACATATTTCCATGCTTTATCTGTACCTACTTTTATACCTGAAACTCCTGACACTGCAATAAGTGCTGTATCAACAGCTTTTAATCCTTCCATCATTTCACCCATAAAATCAAAATATCCTGGCATATCAATTAAATTAACTTTAATATCATTCCATTCAATCGGCTCAACTGTTGTAGAAATTGAGATTTTTCTTTTCCTCTCTTCCACATCAAAATCACTTATAGTATTTTCTTCTTCAACTTTACCAAACCTATCTATTGTTTTGGTATAATAAAGGATGGCCTCTGTTAATGTAGTTTTACCCGAACCGCTGTGACCTATTAATCCTACATTTCTAAGATTCTCGGTTTTATAAACTTTCATATGAACTCCCCCTTTGTATTTTAGTTAGTGTAAAGTTTTTTACACTACTTTCTTTATTAAATCTTTATATATCAAGGTTTTCAAAGTTTTTTAGA
>NZ_JBTVVN010000004.1:0-143864 GCF_054819755.1 Clostridium sp. DL1XJH146 | reverse complement strand
GCTTGGGTAAACTTGCTCTGTTAGGAGTATTGACCAAGAAGCCCCCACTTCAACAAAGTAAGTGGAGGGTAGTTCACTAAGTTAGCGATGGAATTTGTAAATAAAAATTAAGTAAAGCGAATAGGCTATTAAAATTAATAATTAGATTAACACTTGACATATGTTGAGTGTTTTTGTTTTATGCGAAGAGATTGGGGATATATCCTTATTAGTATCAGGAATTGCACTTGCCTTTTTTGTAGATTATAATGCTATAATTATAGTAGAAAGATAATAAGATTATGAATGGAATAACAATAAGTTTTGAAGGAGGAGCAATGAAGAGTAAAATAAATGGAATAATTGTTATTATAGTAATTTCTATTTTTACGATTACAGGATGTAGTGAATATAATGAAGAATATACATCAGATAATTCTATGCAAATTGAAGGACAAAATGGAGAAGAATTTGAGGAGTATACTCTAAAAGATTATTTGGGACAAGACTATGAACTTTTAAGTACCGAAGAAAAGATAGAAGCAGAGCAACTTTTTAATATAGCTGAAGATGAATTTATTAAGGAAGGCTATGGAAGTATAAAGTATTATGAACTTATGGATGAGCTGGATATTTTTCTTAGAGAAGCTGGACTGAAGGTTGCATATTACACAATGAGTTCTTTTATTGAAGATAAAAGAGACGAATTTGAGGTAGGAGACTACGAAGAATTACTGGAAATTGAGTATGAAATAGATGATCTTTATTTTGAGGCAGAAGAAAATGATGAATTAGAAGAGATGGAATATAACGAAGAATATATCTCATTAAGAGAAGAATCAGAAATTATTTTTAATGAGTATGGATATAATTATGAAGAAGTTGAAAATCAGATAATAAATGAAAATATTCAATTAGCTCTATATGATATACAAAATGGAGAAATTGTATTGAGTGAAGATAGTATATTTAACAGCGAAGATATTTCGAAAGATGAAATGGATACTTATGAGAAGGCATTTGACCACATCGGTAAAATAATACCGGATAAATGCATGATGATGATAGTTAGATTTGAAGTGAATACAGATGGGTATGATGGGGTATTAGCACATGTAATAGAGGACGGTGATAAAAATCTTTGGCGATTAGCTATAGATATTAAAGACACAGTGAATGAGGATGGTACATTTAGTGAAGAGGGAACGGAAACTATTATCCACGAAATGGGACATTTGCTTACTTTAAATAATGAGCAGCTTATGCTAGAAGAAAATGATAGGTTAGATACATATGTATTAGAAGAAGGGCAACTAAAGGAACCTGCATATCTAAATCTATTTTATCAAGAGTTTTGGAAAGATATTATAGATGAGCATACTTCTATGACTGAGGAAGATCCAGAAGAAGGAAGTTATACTTTTTATGAAAAATATAATGATAGATTTGTATCAGACTATGCAGCCACTAATCCAGCGGAAGATATAGCTGAAACTTTTCGTGTATTTATCACAGGAGATAAGCCACAAGGAAACACAATTGCAGATCAAAAGGTGAATTTTTTCTATGGGTTTGATGAAATGGTTGGATATAGAGATGAGATTTGGAGGAATTTAGTTATGATAAACTGAGTGTAGTAATAGATGAAACAATGTATGAAGTGAAAAACCTGGTGAAAATAAAAATATATTTATGATGGTATATGAGTAAGAAACACAATAGAATAAATTGCGGTTTTGAGAAAAAAACTCAAATAAAGTTGTATATATATATATAACTGGATATAATATAATAATGAATAGTAAATTATAGGAGGTTATTATAGTATGCTTGTTAATTATGAGTTTTCTAACTTTAGATCTTTCAAAGACAAGACTTCTCTATCAATGAAAGCAGGTTTACAACGAACATTGAATGAAAATTTGATAAAAGAAAATGATAGTAGAATCATTCCATCTACTGTAATATATGGTGCAAATGCTAGTGGAAAATCTAATATTATAATGTCTCTTGCAGTTATGAAAGAGATTATATTGTCAGGTTCTTTAGAATCTGGTGCTTCAAATTTAAATAACTTAGAATTATATCCTTTTGCATATAATAATGAAGAAAAGTCAATGGCATTTCAAATTGAATTTATAAATAGAGAATATCATTTAATATATGGATTTGAAGTTTTTTGCAATATATTTAAAAAAGGGCCTAGAAAAATTGTATCAGAAAACTTATCTATAATTGTAGGTAAATCTAAAGAGGTAAAAATATTTAAACGTGATAATAATAAAATTTCTATAATGAAAGATAAAAAAGCTTTAGAGGTTATACACTTTAATGATAAGCTTCTAAGTGAATTTGAAAATAAAATTAATACAAATCTTGATGAATCAGAACTATTTCTTTCAAGAGCTTTTAAAAGTATCATTAGTAACGAGTTAGCAGAAGCAGTTCTTGACTTTTTTAGAAATAAATTGGTTGTTGTAAGTGATTTTACATTAAAGAGAACGAATATAACTTTTTCTCGTGAGGATATGCCTAAAAAAGATTTTTTAGTTTGGAATAAAATATTAGAAGGTTTTGTAAAGAATGCTGATTTTGGTCCACAAAGCATTGCTTTTAAATCTACTAAAACAGATAATGAGGATTCAGCAAGTATGGAGCTTGTTTCTATATACAAAAATCAAAATAATAAGGCGATGATTCCGGCTGAATTAATGGAATCGAGAGGAACTTTGAAACTCCTTGATTTTGCAATTCCATTTGAAAGATTATTTACTTCAGGTGGGGTGTTTGTACTTGATGAATTTGATGCGGCTATTCATCCAGAGCTTATAAAAGGAATTTTAGAATTATTTAATGATCAAACAATAAATACGAATAAAGCACAACTTATTTTCACAACTCATAATCCTATTTATTTAAATAATAAAATCTTTAGAAGGGATCAGATTCGATTTGTGGAAAAGGATAAAGATTCTTTCGAAAGTGTAATTTATACATTAGCTGATTTTGGTTCAGAAAATGTTCGGAATGATCAAAATCATTTGATTAATTATTTTAAAGGAAAATATGGAGCATTACCATTTATTGATTTTTCCAAATTACTAATAAATGATGATAGTGAGGAGGAATAATTTATGGGGTTATATAGAAAAACCTATCTATGTGTTTGTGAGGGGCAACAGGAAGAATTATATCTTAAACATGTAGCTTCTCTTTTGAAACAATATCCACAAAGAGTTGTAACAATAAACACTATGATTGGTGGTGCTTATAAACTAAAAAAAACTTATACTGAATATGATAATGCAGCACTTTTTGATTATGATTTTAATAATGTAGAATTTGAAAAAAACATTGGAATTTGTGACCAACTAAAAAATAGTAATAAATCTACTAAAAGAAAAAATGGGAAGAAAGTTTTTCATGCATATAGTAATGTGAATTTTGATTTATGGCTTATTCTTCACAAAGAAGATTATAATAGGATTGTTTCTCAAAACCATGCTTATATCTCGGACGTGAGAAGGATATATAAGTTAAGTGCTATTGAAGATATAAAAAAGAAAAATGTTATTGATAAAATCTTAGCACAAATTACTTTAGATGACGTGAAAAAAGCTATTATAAGGGCTGATAAAATTAGGGAGAGAAAACTTGAAACAGATAAAATGATTGTAGCTTCATCTACTTGTTATTCTAATCCAGATTTTTCAATTCACCAATTTTTAAAGTTTGTATTGAAGGATTGTAAGGAGTTATAGAATATATAGTTATTAGACAAGGATATATTAAAATAAGTATTTTCATTAGCACTCAACATTTGTTGAGTGCTTTTTGAATAAAAAATAAACAGATGATAACAATATAGATGTAAACTATCTTAAAATAGGTCCTATGAAAATGAACCTTAACATAAAAAAACTTTTATTTTGAGATGTATTTAAACTTATATTGATTTATATAGAATTTGTTTTGTGGGGCTTATTTTAACCTGAATTATTCATAGGTTTAAATTTAACAACTCAATTATAATGAATTAAGTTGTTATTTAGACCTATTTTTATTTTTATATAAGTTTTTTCTGTATTTATGTGTGAGTTTTAATATTTATTTGAACTTACAATTTTTGTATCTTAAAAAAGGGTATGTTTTACCCGTAGGGTGTTATTTTAATTTAAATTTTATTTGTATTGCTTCTAAATGTTATGTAAAGCAAGGCAGTTCATTAATTTTATCAAGAATATACCAAAAATCTTTTTTATAAGCGCAGCTGCTACAAAGTTTAAATTTTAAATATCGACCTGTTTTAATTACTTTAGCTGCCACTTTAATTATTTTCATACGTATTGTTTCAATTCTATTTTCTTTAATATTGTTACTAAAACATAGTCTCCTAAATAGATTATTCAAATTATAAGCTAATACCATCTCTTGTAGTTTATTAGCGTTAGCTAGATATTTTCTGCTACTCATTTTACCGAAAGCAAAACCATTTTTGCCCTCTTTTATAAAGTTTTCCATGGTACCACGATTACAATAAAAATTTATAATATTCTTAGGTGATACAGTCATATTAGTAACAACGAAAGTATAGTGATAACCTATCTGCCCTTCGGGCTTTTCTATTTTTACTGCTACTCTACGATTCTTATCCCAACTCGATGCTTTATATTGAAATTCCTCATAAATCACTTGGTAATCGTATGGATTTTCTTTGTATTTTTCTATTAATTTATTCTCAAACTTTGAAGCTAATTTATATAAAGTGGCATTTGCTTTTAATCTAATAGCGTATAATGTTTCAAGTTGCTCCGCAAGTTCATATAATCCAGGTACTGCAAACCCACTATCTCCAAGGATACATCTAGTTACACTTGGATATTCCTTTAAGTATTTTTTTAGTACTGGACCAATAAAACTTACTACTTTCCTAGAAGTATAAACATTTCCTGAGCGTAGCTCTGCTTTAATTAAATCACCATTCAACCCATTAAACATAAGTAATGGATGGTATCCATTTGACCCATAATGATAATTAAAGGCTGCTCCATGTTGTTTACCAAAAGTTTGTAAGTTCGTAGAATCAATATCAAATATGATATGTTCAATTGGTTCTATAGAATAAGCTCTATCCAATAATTTTTCATTTATGAATTGTTGCTGTTTAAGAGTTTTATCGGTTAGTCTATTATTAAATCTTGATATAGTAGGCTGCGAAGCTAATTTTTCTTTATTTAAAATAGTAGTAAGAGTTGGATCTAAAGTTAATTCATCAGCATTGTCATCGGTATGATAGCCGGCTATATTCTGATATATTTTTTGTAGAACAATATCTTCATTAGTATGAGTTCTTGTATTTATGTCATCTTCAAGAATGAAAGTGTCCTTTATTAAGTTACTAAACCCAATTTTATTATCAAATTCTTTGTATAACAAAATTCCAGAATCTGATGTTAAATCTCCACCCTCAAAATTTATTTTTACTTTTTTGTTGAAATTCATCTGTTTTTCTAATAAACTATTCATAGAAAGAAGTCTCTCCTTTGTTTTGTTTTTTGTTTGTCAACTAAAACTATAACAAATTTGAGGCTTTTTTTATATACTTTTTTATATTCACTTATTAAGTGAAATGAAGATTTACAGCCTACCGGCTAAATACCACTATCTTTCAGAGTTTTAATGTTGATTATGAATAATTCAGGTTAAAATATAAAAAAGTAATCACAAGATTATAAAAATATAAATTAATTTGATATATTTTGTAGTATAATATAATAAATGGTAAATATTCGCATAAAATACTTTTATGCTTAATATAACAAAGTATTTTATTGGATAGATAAAATCTTTAAAAGTATAGGGATAAGGAGGTGTTTAAATGCAAGAAGCCATTATTCAAATTGGTAAAAGCATATTAAAGGAAGAAGGTATGTTATCAAGCTTAATCCAAGATGTTCAGATCAAAGATAAGAAAGAAAATTGTAAGTACATTTTGAAGTTTAAATTTTATACAAAAGAAAATAAAGTAAAGATAGATCTAAACGAGGAATTATCGCAAGCTTCAACTAAAAAATATTTATTTATTGGATCTGCTGCAGGAGCTAACTCACCACAATGGTATGCAACGGCTAAAAATATTTGGTATCATCTTTCAGAAACTATACCTAATTTATGTAGTCATAATTTTGGGGATGAATTGAACGCTAAACTCCAGATAGTAAGAGATGAGTTTTTTGTAGACCTTGGAGAACAATATAAAAGTACAAAAAACAGATATATCTTGGATTATAAAAAGGCTGCCATTAGTGACATAACAATTGAAGAGATTTATAGAGAAACAATAGAAGAAATGAATGAAATAAAAGATAAAAAACAAAGAGAGAAAAAAATAAAAGATGAATTAAAGAAAAAATTTTTAAAAACTTTAGATGAGTATATAAAAATTAATGATTTAAAAAAAGACAGTATAGGGTTAAGTACTATCTACATTGATGATGAACTAATCTGCGATATAGAGGAATATAAAGAAGAAGTATTAAAAGAGAAGAACAGTGTAGATAAAAATAAGAAAAAGAATAGCAATAGTAAAATACAAAATTGTAGTATATGTGGAGAGACTAATAATTTATCATATGATATGGCAAATACGCAATTTAAATTTTTCACTACAAATCAAGTTATCTTTGGGAGAAATATTTCAAAGGATTATTCTAAAAATATGCTGTTATGCTCTAATTGTTTTGCAGAATTATTAGCAGGGGAGAATTATATTAAAAATAATCTTAATACCAGATTGGCCAACTTTACAGTACTAATTGTTCCTCATTTTATTATCAATGAAGGACTACCCAAAGAGGAACTTGATGATATTTCAGAACAAATAAAAATGAAATTTAACACTGTAAAAAGTTATGAGGATATTGATGAACTAAGAGATAATATTATATCTAACATAGAGGAGAATGAACTAGAAGATAAGGTGTATTTTTTACTGAATTTTATTTTTTACAAGCAGAATCAGAAATCAACAAAAGTACAGAGGCTAATTAAAGATGTAAATCCTTCTATATTTGATACAATAGCTTTTGGCATAAGTTATGCCAATGATATTTGTGTAAAAATTTTAGGTTATGAAAATAAATATAATCTTAGTCTAGCAAAAGTATATAGAATGGTTCCTATTAGAGAAAATAAAAAGAGAGAAGCAACGCAGTTCAGAGATATACTTCACCTTTATGATAGTATATTATCTCAAAAAAAGATTAGTAAACAATTTGTTATAAGCAACCTTATTCATTGTGCAAAAATACAATTTTATGAACAAGTAGGGTTCAATGTTTCAAATGGTAAAATTCATAATACCATAATGTCAGGTAATTTATTTATTAAGTTTTTAGAATATATTAATTGTTTGGAAAAGGGGGAAGCAATGGATATTAGTACTCTAAACCTAAAAGATGATTTAAAAAATTATATAGATACAATGGGGTATAGTGAAGAAGAAACAGCTTTATTTTTACTAGGATATCTTGTTGGACAAGTAGGTAATGCTCAGGGTAAAAGAAGCGAAGAAAGAAAAAAACCAATACTCAATAAATTAAACTTTGGTGGCATAGATAAAAGTAAAATGATAAGACTTACAAGTGATATATTTAATAAATTAAAGCAAGAAAAAATACTTAGATATAATGAAGGTGTTTTTGCAGAAACAAAGAGATTGATTGATGCTAATTTAAATAACTGGAAATTGAACAAACATGAAAACTTATTTTATATATTATCAGGATATAGTTATTCAACTACAAAATTATTTGGTAAGAAAAAAGAAGGGGGAAATGAAAATGAATAATAGTGAAATTCTATATTTATATGATGCAAAGTTGTGTAATCCAAATGGAGACCCAGATGAGGAAAATAGACCTCGTATGGACTATGAAAGAGAAATTAACTTAGTTTCAGATGTTAGGATTAAAAGATATATTCGTGATTACCTTTTAAATAGAGATTATAGTTTATTTGTTAGAAAAATGGAGGATAAAAGTGTAACCCCAGAAAAAATAATATTAGAGTTGAAGGATAGTTCCGTTGATACAATATTAGATGAATTAATTGATGTAAGAATGTTTGGTGCAACTATACCTATAAAAAAAGATAACAAAATGTTCATAGGACCAATTCAATTCAATTGGGGATATTCATTAAATAAAGTGGAGCTAATAGAATCTAGCATTACATCACATTTTTTAACTGATGCGGGGAATAAGCAAGGAGCTATAGGAAAAGATTATCGGGTAAAATATTCACTAATAGCTTTCTCAGGTGTTATTAGTGGTAAAAGGGCAGAAAAAACGCATTTAAAGGATGAAGATGTAAATATATTTGATAAAGCTATGAGATTTGCTATTCCAGAACTAGCTACAAGAAGTAAAATTGGTCAATACCCTAGATTGTATTTAAGAGTAGAATACAAAAATGATGAAACTATATTAGGAGATATGAGAGATTTTATTTCAATAAAAGAAGAAAAAGACAGTATAAGAGATATAACTGAAATCAAATTAGAAGTAAGTGAGCTTGTTGATCATTTGAATGAAAATGTGGATAAAATAGAGAAGATAAATATTTTTGTGGATAAAAGATTGAAAGTTTTATATAAGCAAGAGGATTCAAATATAATGGATTTATTACAAGGATTTAAACTATCTATAGTAGAGTAGGGTGATGCTATGAATAAAATAGATTTACTAGTATTCGATGTAAAGGGGAAGTTTGCTCATTTTAGAAAGTACTATACTAATTCATCTTCTCTGTCCTATTCTATACCACCAAGAACTACAATAACAGGTTTAATGGCTGGGATATTAGGTATGGAAAGAGATAGCTATTACAGTGAATTTTCAGCAGAAAATGTGAAAGTTGCAGTAAGAAAACTTTCTAAAAACAGAAGAATAATGTCTTCTTTAAATTATATCAAAGCAACTAATATTAATGATGTAATAAGAGCGAAAGAACATACACAAATTCCATTTGAATTATTAACTTCAGAGGATAATGTGAAATATAGAATTTATATAAATATAAAGAATAAAAAAACCATGAAAGAATTAGAAGAAAGAATAAGAGAAAAAAAGTACTACTATAGTCCTTATTTGGGTGCAGCTCCTTTTAATTGTTCTTTGGAATTTATAGGTAGACTAGATGGGGAAGTAGTCAAAGAAAATGAGTTCGCTGATATTAATTCTGTTGTAAATAGCAGATTAATTGAAGAAGGTTGCATTGATCTTACTCATTCTAATTTGTATTTACTTCGGGAAAAAATGCCTTATGATTTTAAAGAAGACAGGACAATTACAAAAGCAGAATCTTATATTTTTGATGATAATTGTGAAAGTATAAAAATAAAACTTAAGGATGGATATATAAAAATAAAAAATAAAGAAGAGCGTATAGTTTTTATGTAATGAGTTTTTATAAATAGGATTAAGTCTTATTATTTTGATAAACTATCAAATTTTCAGTGCATTATATAGGTGGTGTTAAGGATGGAATTTTATTCTCATATCTATAAATATGATAATAAAACAATAGTTAAAAAACCGTTAGTGAAACATTTAATAGAGGTAAATAACCAAAACAAAGATGAATTTGAAGGAAAAGAAAAAAGAGCAATGGATATAATCTGTTGTAGTCACGATTTTGGCAAATATACAACTTATTTTCAAGAGCATTTGCTATATAACAAAAAAAGCACACCATTATCAGAGCATAGTTTTATTTCTGCTTTAGCGGCAGCGTATATTGCTATAAGAGAATTTGGAGAGGAAGATATTCTTCCTCTCTCTATCTATAATATTGTACTTTATCATCACGGGAGTTTTAAGAATTATGATTATAAAACACCTAAAACCAGAAGTAAATTTGATAAGGGTATAGATAAAAATGTGACAAAACAAATGCTGGATATAGTCTTTAAACAAATTGAAGATATAGAAAAAAACAAAGAAGATATTATTAATGACTATGAAATACTAGGATATTCAGATGAAATAAAAGATTTTGTAGAAAATAAACCAATCAAAGAAATTTTAAAGAAATTAAATAGCATGTATATTAAAAACATAAAAAATAATGATACATCCACAATATATTTTGACACTCTGAAATTTTACTCACATCTTATATCAGCTGACAAATTTAGTGCAGCCAATATTGACCCTCCAAAAATTAAATATATTTCATATGATAAATTAAATAAAGTAAAGGAAGACAAAATAAAAGGGGCAAAAGGTGAAATTAATAAGATAAGAAGTGAAATATTTGGGAAAATACAAGAATCAATTGAGGAAAACTACAATACAAGCAAGATATTTTCAATTACTTCACCAACGGGTACAGGTAAAACTTACTCAGGATTTTTTGCAGCTCTAAAATTAAAAGAGCTTTTAGGTGAAGATGCGAAAATAATATATTCTTTGCCATTTACATCAATAATAAATCAAAACTTTGATTCTATAAAAAACTTATTTAGAGATGTTAAAGATTTTCAGAAGAATAGTAGTTCATACTTATTAATGCACCATAGTTATGCAAATGCAGAATTCAAGAGTGAAAAAGAAGAATATGATAAAGCTCAATCAGAAATGTTATTCGAAGTTTGGTCCTCAGGAATAGTTATTACAACATTTGTGCAATTATTAGAAACCCTAATAGGAAATAGAAATAGGATGCTTAAAAAGTTTCATTCTATAAAAGGGTCAATAATTTTGTTAGATGAAGTGCAAGCTATACCAACGGAATATTATGAATTAGTTGATTATGTATTAAAGGAAGCCAGTGAAAAGCTGGATTGTAGGGTAATAATGATGACAGCTACTAGGCCAATGATGCTTATAGATGCTGTAGAGTTACTTAAGGGAAATGAAAACTATTTTAGATTATTTAACAGAACAAAATTAATTCCAAAATTAAATAATGTAAGTATAGATGAGTTTATAGAAGAATTTATTGTAGGTATAGAAGAAAAGTCATACTTGATAATATGCAATACAATTACACAATCTCTTGATATATATAATAAATTAGAAGGATTAAATAGAGAAGTTTTATATTTGTCTACTAATTTATTACCTATACATAGAAGAGCTGTAATTGATGAAGTTACTGAAAAACTGAAGAACAATAAAAAGATTATTTTAGTTTCTACTCAAGTAGTTGAGGCAGGGGTTGATTTTGATTTTGACGTAGTTATAAGAGATTTGGCTCCACTAGATAGTATTATACAGGCAGCAGGAAGATGTAATAGAAATGCAGGAGATAATAAAGTAGGAGAAGTATATATTCGGTCTTTTGTTGATAAAAGAGGAAGATTATATGGGAGAACTATATATGGAAATACATCAATTAATGTATGCAAGGAAATTTTAGAAAAATATGAGGAAGTTGAAGAAAAAGATTATTTTAAGCTTATTAATGAATATTCAACAAAAATAATAAAAGAGAAAAATACAGATGCATCCCCTGAATTTATTAAATCTATTAAAAATCTATATTTTAATAAAGCGCCAAAAGAAGAATACAGTATAGGAAAATTTTCATTAATTGAAGAAAAAAATAATAATATGGATGTATTCATAATTTATGATGATGAAGCAGAAGAAGTTTACGCAGAGATGCTAAGAGGATTTGGTGAAAAAGATAAAAACAAGAAAAATCAAATATTTATAAGTATCAAAAATAAAGTAAGAGATTATACATTGTCTTTGCCAAATAAATATTATACGAAATTTGATACAGATGCTATGGTTATAAATTTACCTAGAGAAGGATGTCGCGATTATTACAACGAAAAGATTGGATTTATAAGGGATGATAAAGATGAATTTATGATGTTCTAGGAGGTGTGATATGTATATTAACGGAACCATTCTTTGGTACTACAACATATGTAAAAGAGAAGTATGGCTTATGGCTCATGGTATAGTTGCAGACCAGGAGGATGAAAATATGAAATTGGGAAAGTTTATTCATGAAAATAGCTATAAGAGAAAGAAAAAGGAAATAAGTTTTGGGAATGTGAAATTTGATGTGGTATACGAGTCTAAAAACAAGTTAATTATAGGAGAAACCAAAAAGTCATCTAAATTTGAAGAAGCCTCAAAATGGCAACTGCTCTATTATTTAAGGGTATTAAAAGAATGTAATATTGATGCAGAAGGAGTTCTCCTAGTACCAGAAGAAAAAAAGAAAACTAAAGTAATTCTTGATATAGATAATGAGAAAAAGTTAGAAAATATAATATGTGATATTGAAAAGATATGTAATGAAAATATTCCTCCAAAGGTTGAGAAAATAGGATATTGTAAAAATTGCGCCTATAGAGAATATTGTTACTCTTAATTAATTAAAAAAGATTAAAATTTTGAATGAAGGAGGGATACCATGAAAAAGGATATCTATATTTTTAATGATGGGGAGTTAAAGAGAAAAGACAATACCATTTATTTTATTGGAGGTGGAAGAAAAAAATATCTTCCAGTAGAAGAAATAAATAATATTTGGGTTTATGGTGAAGTAGATGTAAATAAGAAATTCTTAGATTTTATAGCACAAAAGAATACGTGTATTCATTTTTTTAATTACTATGGATACTATTCAGGAACATTTTATCCAAGAGAACATTTAAATTCTGGAGAAGTTATATTGAAACAGGCACAGTTCTATGTTGACTATGATAGAAGATTAGAACTCGCTAAATTAATAATTACTACTGCTATCAAAAATATCATAGTGATATTAAAATATTATAATAACAGAGGAGCAGAGTTAATAGTAGAAATTGATGATGTAGAAAGAAAATTAAATTCAATGAATAGAGCAGAAACAATAGATGAATTGATGGCGTATGAAGGTAATATTAGAGAAAAATATTATAAATGTTTTAACAAAATAATTAATAATGAAGATTTTGCATTTACAACAAGAAGTAGAAGACCACCTAGAGATAAAATTAATGCATTGATTAGCTTTGGTAATTCAATGATGTATACTTCTGTACTTAGTGAAATTTATCAGACTCATTTAGACCCTAGGATAGGGTACCTTCATTCTACTAATACAAGAAAGTTTTCTCTGAATTTAGATGTTGCAGAAATATTCAAACCAATAATTGTTGATAGAGTCATCTTTTCATTATTAAATAAAAGAATAATAACGGCAGAAGATTTTGATGATAAAATGAATGGTATAATTTTAAATGAAAATGGTAAGAAAAAATTCGTAAAAGAATACAATGACAAATTAACAGCCACTATTAAACATAGAAAACTTAATACTTATGTTACCTATAAGAGATTAATTAGATTAGAATTATACAAAATTCAAAAGCATATAGTTGAAGATGATCAGTATGAAGGATTTGTTGCTAAGTGGTAACAATGATATTGACTAGAAAAACAAATTTTGATTAAAGGAGAAACTATGTTTGTAATATTAGTCTATGATTTTGGAGAAAAGAGAGTTGGGAAAGCACTCAAAAGATGTAGAAAATATCTAACCTGGGTACAAAATTCTGTATTCGAAGGTGAAATAGGCGAAGCTAATTTAAGACAATTAGAAATGGAATTAGAAAGCATAATGATAAAAGAAGAAGATTCAATTATTATATATAAATTTAGATCAAAAAAGTATTATAATAGAGAAGTAATAGGAATATCAAAAAATGTTGAAGAAATATTTTTGTAAATAATCTAGCAAGAGCATTTGGATAATTAATAATGTTACTTAATAGAAAAGTGCAACATAAAAAGTCGTCGACCTATGATAGGGTAAAAAACCTAAGGGGTCGACGACTTTTAGATTGGCTTGAATAAAAGCATTAGACAGATATTGAAAAAAATTGAGAGTGTTGACACTATTATACAAGTGAGGTATAATGCTAGGTGAATGGGCTTGGAATATACCTATGAGGAATTGAAACTTGAAAGAATAAAAGTAAAAAAAACTAAAAAGAGAGCTTGGAATATACCTATGAGGAATTGAAACAAAATTTTTCTTTACTAAAAGCATAAGTAATAAGATCGCTTGGAATATACCTATGAGGAATTGAAACACAATTAAGTTAAGCTTTTTATTAATTTTACTTGTTCGCTTGGAATATACCTATGAGGAATTGAAACTTGAGATATGTTAGTTGATGATATGTAGGATTAAAGCTTGGAATATACCTATGAGGAATTGAAACATAAAACCACCTTATATAAATTTATTATTTTTTAATGCTTGGAATATACCTATGAGGAATTGAAACATAATAATACCTCCTCATTAAATTGTTTTACTACGCTTGGAATATACCTATGAGGAATTGAAACAAAATAAAATAAATAAAAAAAAGACTCTATAAGAGTGCTTGGAATATACCTATGAGGAATTGAAACCAACTTCTATAGTATAATCTAAATCGTTGCCAAATTGCTTGGAATATACCTATGAGGAATTGAAACTGCATACAATAGTATAATCAATCAAATTTATTTTCGCTTGGAATATACCTATGAGGAATTGAAACTCTGCTACAATTTCTGTTATATATCTTCGTGTACCGCTTGGAATATACCTATGAGGAATTGAAACATTGAACCGGATCAAGAAACTTTAATTCAAACTGTGAGCTTGGAATATACCTATGAGGAATTGAAACCTATCATTTCTCAACAATTTGTGAGTACCTTTATGCTTGGAATATACCTATGAGGAATTGAAACGCTTTTAAATGGACATTTAAAGCTATTCCAACAGCGCTTGGAATATACCTATGAGGAATTGAAACTCGTATTTAATCCTTCTGTTGTAGTTCTTGCAAAACGCTTGGAATATACCTATGAGGAATTGAAACAAAATACGTGCTTGCATTCACTGTCTTGCGCCTTGTGCTTGGAATATACCTATGAGGAATTGAAACACATCTATATCTATTTTTTTAGGCATTTAAATCCCTGCTTGGAATATACCTATGAGGAATTGAAACTTTATGTATCCTCACATCATGAGGATGTGTATTTTGCTTGGAATATACCTATGAGGAATTGAAACAGGATTAAACTGTTAGGCGCGTGAAACGTGGCAACAGCTTGGAATATACCTATGAGGAATTGAAACCTATAAAAATGTTGAAATAGAATTTTTAGGTTGGAATGCTTGGAATATACCTATGAGGAATTGAAACACAACATGGCTTGATGAATTCAAGAGAGTTTAATTCGCTTGGAATATACCTATGAGGAATTGAAACAAAACATTTCATTAGCGAATAGTGTTAAATCTAAAGCTTGGAATATACCTATGAGGAATTGAAACTTGTAAAAAACAAGGAAATCGCAAAAGAAACTCTCAGCTTGGAATATACCTATGAGGAATTGAAACCCTTAAAAGCCACCAATTAAAAATAAAGGAGTCTTAGCTTGGAATATACCTATGAGGAATTGAAACATAAATCAATAGCACCTTCAAAAGTTGCTTGAAAGCTTGGAATATACCTATGAGGAATTGAAACGTGATTTACTTTATTTTAGTGATGATATTGTTACTGGCTTGGAATATACCTATGAGGAATTGAAACTTTAGATTTAAGCCGTAAAGTTAATTTTACTACTGAGCTTGGAATATACCTATGAGGAATTGAAACATAGTAAAGAAAGAGAAATAACTCAAAATAAATTAGGCTTGGAATATACCTATGAGGAATTGAAACTTTTGTTTGAGCGGAAAACGTCGTAAGCGTAGCAGAGCTTGGAATATACCTATGAGGAATTGAAACATATTAGAACTACTTGTACTACCACCTCCACCAAGAGCTTGGAATATACCTATGAGGAATTGAAACTATCTATCTAGCAATACAATTACACTACACATCTTAGCTTGGAATATACCTATGAGGAATTGAAACTTTTTTAAATGGAAACGGGCTTTTTATGGGTTAACCCGCTTGGAATATACCTATGAGGAATTGAAACTGATTATATATTAATTTATTTTAGTTGTCAACAACGCTTGGAATATACCTATGAGGAATTGAAACCTATATTATAAAGTCGCTTAAATAAGCTATAAACTACGCTTGGAATATACCTATGAGGAATTGAAACGCAGCAGTATAAAAATAAAAAATCTGGATTAATTAATGCTTGGAATATACCTATGAGGAATTGAAACTTGTATAATAAATTTGATTAACCTATATTTAATTTTGCTTGGAATATACCTATGAGGAATTGAAACATATAAGCTGTGTAGTTTTTTCCACGTCCCTCTGCGCTTGGAATATACCTATGAGGAATTGAAACGCATATTAAATTGATTAAGTCAAGAAGTAAATTTGGCTTGGAATATACCTATGAGGAATTGAAACTATCTACATAACCACTTATTAAATATAGTTTTTTCGCTTGGAATATACCTATGAGGAATTGAAACATGCCAATGAATAGAAGATAGGGGACTTTGTCCCTTGCTTGGAATATACCTATGAGGAATTGAAACCCATTACCTTTACGGTTTTGCGTCAATAAAGTCATTGCTTGGAATATACCTATGAGGAATTGAAACTAATATAATTCATAAATTTTATACCTTGCATTGGCGCTTGGAATATACCTATGAGGAATTGAAACGGATTAAAATTAAAACTAAACAATAAATCTTTACCCGCTTGGAATATACCTATGAGGAATTGAAACCATTATAAGTTTACACTATTGTGTTATACTAGAAGCTTGGAATATACCTATGAGGAATTGAAACTTTAAAAAATATATATCACTCGCAACTAGTAAAGCGCTTGGAATATACCTATGAGGAATTGAAACTAATGTAATGCATCAGTAAAGCTTGCAAAACTGCCGGCTTGGAATATACCTATGAGGAATTGAAACTTGATACTATATTATGTGGATTGCTCTGTAATGGATGCTTGGAATATACCTATGAGGAATTGAAACCTTTATGTAACATATGTTACCAATCTTTAGTGGGACGCTTGGAATATACCTATGAGGAATTGAAACATCGTGTGCTAATGAATAATAGTTAGCATACTAACGCTTGGAATATACCTATGAGGAATTGAAACATTCCTGAACAACATAAAGACGGAGCATGGCATATGCGCTTGGAATATACCTATGAGGAATTGAAACATGCGTATAGCACCGATGGCGTTCTTGGAATATTGCTTGGAATATACCTATGAGGAATTGAAACACAATAGCAACATCTTTTTCATAAGCTTTCTTTTTAGCTTGGAATATACCTATGAGGAATTGAAACAAAATTAATCTTTTAATGTATAAAAGGAGGTTTTTGCTTGGAATATACCTATGAGGAATTGAAACACTACAATAGTAGAGGATTAAAAAAAGCTGAAAAAATGCTTGGAATATACCTATGAGGAATTGAAACTTGATATAATAACGGATAAAGTTGTTAAGTTTAGGCTTGGAATATACCTATGAGGAATTGAAACTACCTCTGAAACCCTTTGATACCAACGGTTGCAGAGGCTTGGAATATACCTATGAGGAATTGAAACCTATCTAATTATTATTATACTACTATTATATTCGTTGGCTTGGAATATACCTATGAGGAATTGAAACAATTTACCTTTCATACCATTTATAATAACAGTTTTAGCTTGGAATATACCTATGAGGAATTGAAACATTTTTTCTATATCTTCAGTTTCTAATATATCATTCCGCTTGGAATATACCTATGAGGAATTGAAACTTAAAAAAGAGCTACATTGCAGTAGCTCGTAATTGCTTGGAATATACCTATGAGGAATTGAAACTGGCAAAGGCACTTTAGATCATTTCCATTATAACGAGCTTGGAATATACCTATGAGGAATTGAAACTCACCTCTATTCTATATCATCTAGTTATCGATACTAGCTTGGAATATACCTATGAGGAATTGAAACATTGTAAGATAGTTAAAAAATAATTGCAGGAGTGAAGCTTGGAATATACCTATGAGGAATTGAAACACAACTCTTTAAATAGCCTATATAACTCTTTAAATAGGCTTGGAATATACCTATGAGGAATTGAAACTATATTAGAGTTGCTTTTATTTCTTCGTTAGTTTCAGCTTGGAATATACCTATGAGGAATTGAAACTTGAAAGAATAAAAGTTAAAAAAGCTAAAAAAAGAGCTTGGAATATACCTATGAGGAATTGAAACTAAAATCCGTTTTGGTCATCATCTGCAATCAATCTTTGCTTGGAATATACCTATGAGGAATTGAAACTTATTAAAATTGATTGACTAGGGAATAAAAATTGATGCTTGGAATATACCTATGAGGAATTGAAACTCACCTCTAAAATTAACTCGCGGAATCTGCCCTCGCTTGGAATATACCTATGAGGAATTGAAACTAATTATAGCCTGCAAAACTTTTATAATTCATATTGCTTGGAATATACCTATGAGGAATTGAAACAATTAAAAAGGTGGTCTTTAAAATGAAAATTAAACAGCTTGGAATATACCTATGAGGAATTGAAACTAATATAATAATAAGATACAAAATAAATTAAAAAGGCTTGGAATATACCTATGAGGAATTGAAACATGAAAAATGACAGAAACGGTGAATATGATTTATTGGCTTGGAATATACCTATGAGGAATTGAAACTACTTTGTACCTTCTCTTTGTCTCCTCTAATCCATAGCTTGGAATATACCTATGAGGAATTGAAACTATAAAAATGGATTAACTAGTTTTTAAGACTCTTATGCTTGGAATATACCTATGAGGAATTGAAACTATCTATTGTATAGTTTATAGCAATAACAAATCAAAAGCTTGGAATATACCTATGAGGAATTGAAACTTGGAGGAAGTAGAAAGTTATGAAGTAGACGCAAATGCTTGGAATATACCTATGAGGAATTGAAACGCATATTTCCATTATGAAGGTACAGAACCACTCGGCGAGCTTGGAATATACCTATGAGGAATTGAAACTACATAGATTTGTTATAAACAGAATATAGGGTAGGTGCTTGGAATATACCTATGAGGAATTGAAACATGCCACGAATGGGGAGAAATTAAGATTGGCACTTGCTTGGAATATACCTATGAGGAATTGAAACAAATGTAAGGCTCATACATCGCTTTTAAACGCTTTTAAGCTTGGAATATACCTATGAGGAATTGAAACTAACAAACCAAACGGATACGCCTACCATTGCAACTACGCTTGGAATATACCTATGAGGAATTGAAACTTAAAAAGTCCAGAAATAACAGGATGTAGAGACTTAGCTTGGAATATACCTATGAGGAATTGAAACTTAGTAATCTCAACAACTTCAAAGTTGACACATTCAGCTTGGAATATACCTATGAGGAATTGAAACGATAAAAAGAAGAGCTTTTAAGGCTCTTCTACTTCGGCTTGGAATATACCTATGAGGAATTGAAACAAAATGAAAAGGCTGAAATAGTGGACAATATGGACAGCTTGGAATATACCTATGAGGAATTGAAACGTTTTTGCGTTAACGTCGCAAGTGCTTGGAACGTGCTTGGAATATACCTATGAGGAATTGAAACATCAAATTCAATCAAATTTAATCAATTTTAAAATTGCTTGGAATATACCTATGAGGAATTGAAACTTATCTATACATTTTTCTAATATTTTATATTTATTGCGCTTGGAATATACCTATGAGGAATTGAAACAATTTAGTCTGCATAAAGTATATTTTCTGATTTGTTGAGCTTGGAATATACCTATGAGGAATTGAAACATGCTTTATATTCTTGCATCATCAAACTTAGTTCATTGCTTGGAATATACCTATGAGGAATTGAAACTCAATAATAGATGTAGTTCTAGAAATAAGTTCTTCTGCTTGGAATATACCTATGAGGAATTGAAACTATATAAAAAAGGTGCAATAGATCCACGCAAGGTAAGCTTGGAATATACCTATGAGGAATTGAAACATATCTTCTAGTGGTACACCACTCGCTTGCTGTAGTGCTTGGAATATACCTATGAGGAATTGAAACATAGATAAATATAAAGATAAAATAAAAGAAGTTAAACGCTTGGAATATACCTATGAGGAATTGAAACGCAGATTTAAAAAAGAAGTATAACAAAGTTGTTAGTGCTTGGAATATACCTATGAGGAATTGAAACAATAAAAAAAGAGCTACATTGTAGCAGCTCGTAATGCTTGGAATATACCTATGAGGAATTGAAACAATAAATAAAAAATAGGAGTTGTTATTATGACACATGCTTGGAATATACCTATGAGGAATTGAAACACAGACCAAACAATAACTATGCCAGCTAGTGAAAAGCTTGGAATATACCTATGAGGAATTGAAACACTACATCATCTAGTTATCAATACTACATATTACTAGCTTGGAATATACCTATGAGGAATTGAAACATAAAAAATTAGTAATCAAAATCAAATAATAAGTATGCTTGGAATATACCTATGAGGAATTGAAACATTTATAAAAACTTTGAAAAACTTTAATAAAATCTAGCTTGGAATATACCTATGAGGAATTGAAACGAAGTATAGCCAAAGACAAAGTAGTAATCTTCGAAGCTTGGAATATACCTATGAGGAATTGAAACACGCATACCTAGTAAGGTACATACTTTTGCCATAAGCTTGGAATATACCTATGAGGAATTGAAACTCATAGCTGATATTTTTAGCAAAATATTGTCTTTTAGCTTGGAATATACCTATGAGGAATTGAAACATAAAATACTATTGACAACTTTTTAAAAAGGTATAGCTTGGAATATACCTATGAGGAATTGAAACATATATTATTGCCTTTACCATTACCTTTAAAATTGCTTGGAATATACCTATGAGGAATTGAAACCTGACGGTATTCTCATTGTTAACCAGAGTAACAACCCGCTTGGAATATACCTATGAGGAATTGAAACAAAATAAAAATAAATTAAACGGAGGTAATGCATTTGGGCTTGGAATATACCTATGAGGAATTGAAACATAGCACCGCGCCACGCTCTAAAAGGATCTATACTCAGCTTGGAATATACCTATGAGGAATTGAAACTTAACCAGTGCCACTGAACTTCTTACTTGGATTTTGGCTTGGAATATACCTATGAGGAATTGAAACAAAATCAATTCAAACAAATTCAATTTTCAATTTTTGCTTGGAATATACCTATGAGGAATTGAAACTTCCTCCCCCCAAGTGTATATTCGATAAACAATATAGGCTTGGAATATACCTATGAGGAATTGAAACTCTCTTAAATTCTCTTCTAATATAGTATTACAATCGCGCTTGGAATATACCTATGAGGAATTGAAACTAATTCTTTTGGTTTCTATATAATCATGTCCTTGTGTGCTTGGAATATACCTATGAGGAATTGAAACTTCTATCTATATAGTCAACTCTTGATTTCATTTTAGGCTTGGAATATACCTATGAGGAATTGAAACTTTAGATTTTTTAAAATATGGATAAATTGACTATACAGGCTTGGAATATACCTATGAGGAATTGAAACTAATTTAAAGTAAAGCTTGCTTCACCTTCAAAATTTGCTTGGAATATACCTATGAGGAATTGAAACCTAGTAACAGTGGTAACAACAGAGCCTAAACTTGAGCTTGGAATATACCTATGAGGAATTGAAACTTTCTACCTAATTCATTCAATAGGCTAGAGTCATTTGCTTGGAATATACCTATGAGGAATTGAAACCTATTATTCCCATAAATATAAGTATATGGTAAAGAAGCTTGGAATATACCTATGAGGAATTGAAACGTCACTTTCACTTTATTAACTTTTGCGTAACGAAGTGCTTGGAATATACCTATGAGGAATTGAAACTTATCCATCTAACACCTCCATATTCCCTTCTCACACCGCTTGGAATATACCTATGAGGAATTGAAACTTTTATATCTATTGTGTAATTGTAGCAGTAATAAATGCTTGGAATATACCTATGAGGAATTGAAACGAGTTAGACGGCAAGACACAACTCGATAAACTACAAGCTTGGAATATACCTATGAGGAATTGAAACATAGCGCCACTATGGGAACGCTTTCCCAAGTATTGAGCTTGGAATATACCTATGAGGAATTGAAACTTTGTTAGGTAATAATAGTTATTGATATAATGGTAAAGCTTGGAATATACCTATGAGGAATTGAAACTTAAAACCACCTTCATTAATTTATTTTATATCTTATGCTTGGAATATACCTATGAGGAATTGAAACCTATCCAACCGAAGTTGTTTAAAATTGTTTCGCAGTGCTTGGAATATACCTATGAGGAATTGAAACGAGAATCTGTGTATGATATTAAGTATGATGAAGCAGGCTTGGAATATACCTATGAGGAATTGATAGCAAGCTCAGTAACAAATTCCTTCGCTAAGGGGTCAGACCCCACCCGATTTCAGTCTAAAATTAGTATTGATAGGACACTCAACATGAGATATGTTCAAACCCATTTCAACCTTCCTTTTGACATTTCGCCACTGTATATTTACAATAAATAATAACTTACATAATAAACTAATATTGGATATGAAGAGTTCCTTCAAATTATTGAAGATAAAACTCAACCAGATTATGAACGTATGCAGATTTGGGCTAAAAGTCAAGGTTTTAAAGAGTTTGATATAGATGAGATAAATAGAAAGTTAAAATCAAGCTAGTAAAATAGAATGTGTTGATTTATTAATAAGTAAAGTGAATTTTCATTGGTAAAAGCAGTATAAACTAGTATAATTAAACTATAAATCAAAACGGAGGAAAACTATGGAACAAATAATTAATGAAATAAAATATGTTATTTATAAAAGAGGTGGAAATGAATAGAAAGAAGAAAATATCAATTGTTTTAATTATTATTATTTCTGTATTATTACCACTAGGTGGATGCGGATATGAAGAGAGCGTAGAGAATATAACTGTTGATTTTAATGGAAGTAAAACAGTGGAGATGAAGGTGAATGCACCCCGTATTAGTCAAGGAAAACTTGGGGTAGTAAAATATGATTCAGTGAAAGGAGTGTTGATTTATACTCCAAATGAAAATGTATATGGAAAAGATACATTTTCTTATAGTAAGGGAGGAGGTTGTTCGAGGGGAGTAAAAGGTACTATTAATGTAAATATAAAGGAGCCGCAAGCTATAGAAGTTGTAGATGATAGTCTTATATGTGTAGAAGATAATCTAGTAGAAATAGGTAGCATTTTGGACAATGATACAACAGAAGTTATAGGACCTTTAGAATTTGCAGGGTTTTCTGATTTTGAAAATGGAAAAGTGGAGAAACAGGATGATAGCTATTTTTTTATTCCGGATGAGAATTTCTACGGTGAGGCAGGCTTTACTTATAAAGTTGAGGATGCTCTAGGTCGAATGGCTTTTGGTTATGCTTATGTAAAAGTAACTTCAGCTCCTGATGCACCAATTGCAGTTGATGATGTAGTTCAAGGCTACAATGATAAAACTATTGTTATTGACGTTCTGAAAAATGATAGTGATATTGACGGAGATGATATTGATTTAATACAAATTTCTCACTATGGTAGTAATGACAGTTTAGGTTCAATGGAAATTAAAAATGATAAGCTGTATTATACTCCTTTTGAAGGTAAAATTGGTATAGATAAATATAAGTATACTATCAAAGATAATAGTTCTGATGGACTTCAAGCTACTGGATTCGTATCTGTCGGATTAATAGCTAGAGGAAGTAATATTGATAAAACTATAAGTACAAATGAAGATGAGGGAACTAGTTTTTCTGTACAGGGTGATAATATTAGGATTAATAAGTATTCTACAAATGGTGATATAAGTATTGATGGTAATAAAATTATTTATACACCTAAAAAAGATTTCCATGGAGATGACTTTTTTACTTTATTCTTTAAAAATGATAATAATGGAACAGGCTATATGGAGGTTAAAGTAAAGGTTAATTCAATTAATGATGCTCCAACAGCTATAGATGATGAGTATACATTAGTAGATGCAGATACAGAGACGGAGTACAAATTAGATGTTTTGAGTAATGATTTGGATATTGACGGAGATATACTTACGATTATAAGTGTAGATGAAGGTGGAAATGGTGAGATCAGTATTAAAGATAATAAATTAGTGTACAAGCCAACCACAAAAAGCGGAACAGATACGTTTAGTTACAAAATAAGTGATGGTAAGGGAGGGAGTTCTATTGCTACAGTTAATCTGTCAATAATACCACCTAAACCTAAAGCAGTTGATGATAGATATGAGATAAATCAAAATGCAAATACACTTACCTGTGATGTATTGGTTAATGATTCTTATTCACAGTTAAAGAGTATAAATATTTTAGATGTTAAAGTTGGAACTGTTGCTGTAAAAGATAATAAAGTACTTTATTATTCACCAAAAGATTTTAGTGGTCAAGATGAAATCACTTATACAATAAGTGATGATTTTGGCAGAACATCTTCTGAGGCTACAGTTTTCATAACAATAATACCTCCAAATAATGCTCCAACAGCGAAAGATGATGCTTTTACAGTAGATGAAGATAGTGAGAATAACGTCTTGGATGTGCTAGCAAATGATACAGATATTGATGGAGATACTTTGTCAATTCACAGTGTATTTTTAAGTGGAGATGGAACAGTGGAAAAAGAGACTGATCCGGTTACAGGAGCTGAAACTGGTAAATTAATATATAACCCAGGGGAGAATTTTAATGGGCAACAGTCTATAATTTACCAAGTGAGTGATGGAAAGACAAGCAGTATGGCTAGAGCAATTGTAACAGTTAAGCCAGTAAATGATGCTCCGATAGCTATGAATGATGCTTTCACAGTAGAAGAAGATAGTGAGCATAACGTCTTCGATGTGCTAGTAAATGATACAGATATTGATGGCGATACTTTATCAATTGATAGTGCTTTCACAAGTGCTGATGGAACAGTAGAAAAAGAGACTGATTCTGTTACAGGAGCGGAAACTGGTAAATTAATATATAATCCAGCAGAAAATTTCCATGGCGAAGAAATTATAACTTATACAATAAGTGATGGTAATGGTGGAACTTCTACAGGTAATATTACTGTAACTGTTAATTCTGTAAATGACGCTCCAATAGCGGTAGATGATGCTTTCACAGTAGAAGAAGATAGTGTTGACAATGTCTTTGCTGTATTAATTAATGATACAGATGTTGATGGCGATACTCTTGCAATTGATAGTGTCACCACAAGTGAAGATGGAACAGTAGAAAAAGAGATTGATTCTGTTACAGGAGTTGAAACTGGTAAATTAATATATAAACCAGCAGCAAATTATATAGATATTGAGATTATTACTTATACAATAAGTGATGGTAATGGTGGAACTTCTACGGCTAATGTTACTATAACAATTAATTCTGTAAATGATGATCCGATAGCTATGAATGATGCTTTCACAGTAGAAGAAGATAGTGAGAATAACGTCTTGGCTGTGCTAGTAAATGATACAGATATTGATGGCGATACTTTATCAATTGATAGTGCTTCCACAAGTGCTGATGGAACAGTAGAAAAAGAGATTGATTCTGTTACAGGAGCTGAAACTGGTAAATTAATATATAAACCAGCAGCAAATTTCCATGGCGAAGAGACTATCACTTATACAATAAGTGATGGTAATGGTGGAACTTCTACAGTTAATATTACTGTAACTGTTAATTCTGTAAATGACGCTCCAATAGCGGTAGATGATGCTTTCACAGTAGAAGAAGATAGTGTTGACAATGTCTTTGCTGTATTAATTAATGATACAGATGTTGATGGCGATACTCTTGCAATTGATAGTGTCACCACAAGTGAAGATGGAACAGTAGAAAAAGAGATTGATTCTGTTACAGGAGCGGAAACTGGTAAATTAATATATAATCCAGCAGAAAATTTCCATGGCGAAGAAATTATAACTTATACAATAAGTGATGGTAATGGTGGAACTTCTACAGGTAATATTACTGTAACTGTTAATTCTGTAAATGACGCTCCAATAGCGGTAGATGATGCTTTCACAGTAGAAGAAGATAGTGAGAATAATGTCTTCGATGTGCTAGCAAATGATATCGATGTTGATGGCGATACTTTGTCAATTGTTAGTGTTTCCTTAATTGGTGATGGAACAGTAGAAAAAGAGATTGATCCTGTTACAGGAGTTGAAACTGGTAAATTAATATATAGTCCACTAGAATATTTAGAGGAAGAAGAAACTATCACTTATACAATAAGTGATGGCAATGGGGGAACTTCTACAGCCATTGTTACTGTAATAGCTATTTATATAGAGGATCCTCGATAGTAGTAAAAGTTGAATAAATCATAGAAATAAAAAATAACTTGCAATGTAGCATAGGAGGTAAGAATGGAAAATGTAAATTGGGGAATGATAGGTTGTGGAAGTGTTACAGAGGTAAAGAGTGGGCCAGGTCTTTACAAGTCAAATAATTCAAATCTTGTTGCAGTATATAATAGGAGTCATAATAAAGCTGTAGACTATGCAAAAAGACATGGAGTTCAAAAGGTATATAGAACTGCAGAGGAACTTCTTGCGGATGAAACAATTGATATAGTCTACATAGCAACTCCACCAAATACGCATAAAGAATATGCCATAGATTGCCTTAAGGCTGGTAAGATACCCTATATTGAAAAACCAGTAGCTAACTCCTATGAAGAATGTTTAGAAATCAAAAAATTATCAGATGAACTTAACATTCCTGTATACGTAGCTTTTTATAGAAGAGGTTTAGACAAGTTTCTTAAGATTAAAGAACTTCTTGATAATAAGGAAATTGGCAATGTTAGATTTGTATATGTAACTCAAAATAGACCCGTTGAAGAGGATGAACTAGATAGAGATAAGCTTCCATGGAGAGTTGTTCCTAACATATCAGGGGGAGGAAAATTCTTAGACATGGCAGTCCATGTACTTGATTGTTTAACTTTATATTTTGGAGAAATGGAATCAATAAATGGAATTGTTGAGAACAAGGGCGGTTATTATGATGCAGAGGATACTGTTATGGCAACCTTTAAGTTCAAGAATGGAGTTGTAGGTGCAGGGACTTGGTGTTATGTTTCTGATGAACAAATGAATAAGGTCGAAATAGTAGGTGATAAAGGAAGACTTGTGTATGATGGTCTTTCGGTAAAAAGGTTCTCTTTAATCAAAGAAGGACAAGAACAAGTATTTGAATTTGATAATCCAGAGCACGTATCAATGCCATATCAACAAGCTATAATAAATGAACTTATAGGAAAAGAAAAAAGTTATGCTGATTTTGAAGAAGCTATTAATGTTGTGAAAATGACAGATATGCTTTTGGCTGATTATAGGAATAGAAATTAATCAAAAGCACCCTTCAGAAAATCTGAAAGGTGCTTTTAACTTTAATTCGACGCTATGAGAGAATTACCTAATTGTGTATTAAATTACGCCATATATTCTTCAACAAGCATATCTCTTTCGTCAAACATAACTTTTTGCGAGAATAAAATAGCACCTAAACTGTTAAAATAACTGGTTACAAAAATAGCTATCATAATAGCAATTTGGTACAAAATCGCGTTCATTGGTACACTACCACCTAAAATTTGACCAGTCATCATACCAGGAAGCGAAACTAGACCAATTGTAGCCATGGTGGAAATAGTTGGTCGTATAGTAGCAACAACTGCCTTTTTCAGATGAGGTTTAGTTGCTTGAAATAAAGTTGCTCCTAAGGCAAGATCGTAATATACAGTTTCTTTATTTTCTTTGATTCCTTTATAATATGTCATTAATCCCATTATATCGCTTTTCAATACGTTACCAAGCATCATTCCACCTATGGTAATTATATATTTTGCATCTAGTATGTTGTCAATCCTCACTACAAAGGCATTGAAAAATAATAGCATGAGGACATTGGGAATAATTATGGAGATAAATATTGGCCCAAATAAATAACGTAGCTTTAATTTTGTGGAATTTGTAATGGATGTCGTTGCTACAGCCATCATAATGAGCATATAAAAGCAATTTAAAATAGGGTTGTTTAAATCAAAAATATACTGTAAGTATAGTCCTACAACGCTTAATTGAATGACCATTCTAACAAGGGAAATTAAAATATCTTTATTTAATTTTATTTCAAGTAATCTATTTACAAATAGAATAGGTATAATAAATAGCGATAGGAGAAAAATACTATAGTAACTTATACTGTCCATATTAAAAGACCACCTTTCTGAAATTGCCGGTTTCTAACCATTCCTTATCATGGCTGATACAGACTACGGTTTTTTCTGTGTTTGAAAAATATTTCACAACTTTTTCTTTTAACTCTGTATCTAAAGCAGAAGTGACTTCATCTAGCAAAAAAATTGGTCTGTCTAGTAAAATTGCTATTATAATTCCAAGACGTTGCCTTTCTCCACCAGAGAGTTCTTCTGTTTTTTTATCGAATAAATCTATAGAGAAATCAAATTTTTCAGCTAAAGTCTCGTTAATATTGCCTTCATAGTTATTTCCAGAAAAATTGCTAATTTCTTTAAGTACGGATCTAACGTTCCCTTGTCTTAATGTAACATCTTGATTAACGTAAGCAAACATTTTTCTTGTTTCTCTAGAAGTAGAGGAGTTTACTTTTTTATTTGCAATGAAGAGTTCTCCACTATCAAACTTGGTAAACTCTAAGAGTATTTTAAATAATGTAGATTTCCCAGCACCAGATTTTCCTTGTATAAGTACTTTTTCACCCTCATTTATTTCTAAACTAAAATCTTTTAAAATATTTTTTTCCCCGTATTGTAAATTTAAATTTGAAAATTTAATTAATTCCATTGCGAGACCCCCTCCATATTCAGGATACATAATTATTTATATAATGAGTTTTCTGTTGGTAGTACTATTGAAAATATGGACAACCTAAACAGTAGATATTATAAACAAATTATATCATATTATTCAATAAGCAGGCTCTTTTATAATATTGTTTTAGTTAATTGTGAAAGTTTAAATTATAATGTAAAATATTAATAATGACAATTAGCATAACTACTAAACTATATAGCAAAAAAATGAGGAGATATTCATGATAAAGTACTTAGAATTTGTAGCAAAAGCCTGGGATAAATTCATTGAAGATGACTATTTAGATATTGGACTTAGAGAAGAGATTGCAGCATCATGGCAGAGATGTAAAACATATAATGTGGATTTTATTAATGCAATTGGTGATGATAAAGATAAGATGAAGCTTGCTTCAAAAATTGAGATAAATGAAGATTTGATAAGAGTAGCAAAACCTGTTATGAAAAGTATTTATAGTACCGTTGAGGGTTCAGGTTTTATGATTGTCTTAACAGATAGAGAAGGTTATATAATTGAGATCATTGGCGACGATGAAATACTAGAAAAGGCAAAAAAAATTAATTTTGTTAAAGGGGCCTTTTGGACAGAAAAGGTTATGGGAACTAACGCTATAGGAACAGCAATACACAATAATAAACCACTGCAAACTATGGGTGCAGACCATTACTGTACTAGTCAGCATACATGGACATGTTCCGCAGCACCAATACAAGACGAAGAAGGACAATTAATAGGTTGCATTAATATGTCAGGAGAATATTTAGATGCTCATAGCCATACTTTAGGTGTAGTAACTGAGGCTGCGGAGTCTATAAGAAAACAATTGGCATTGATAATGTCATCTAATCTACTTAACGTTACTTTTGATTCTATAGTAGAAGGGTTAATTGTTTTAGATGAGAAATTTAGAGTAAAAAGAATAAATCAAAGAGCAGAACATATTTTAGGGGAAACAAAAGAAAATATATTAGCAATGAATATAAAAGATACTCTTAAGAATATTGATTTTAGCTATATTGTGGGGGATTATTATAGAGTTTACAACAATATAGAGTGTGATTTTCATGTAAAAAATAGAAAAACTAGATGCATTGTAAATATAGTTCCAATGAAAGAAAATAAAAGATTTATGGGAGTGGTAATTACTTTTAGAGAAGCGAAATATGTACATAAATTAGTAAATAAAGTAGTTGGGTATAGAGCTACTTATAATTTTAGTGATATCATTTATAAAAGTGACAACATGGAAGCACTTATAAATTATGCAAAAAAAGCATCTCAAAGCGATTGTAATATTATTATTGAAGGGGAAAGTGGTACAGGAAAAGAACTGATTTCACAGGCCATACATAATTATAGTAGTAGAGCAAACGGACCTTTTGTTGCAGTTAATTGTGCTTCAATACCAAGGGAATTGGTTGAAAGTGAGTTGTTTGGGTATGATAAAGGAGCTTTTACAGGAGCTGTTAAAGAGGGGCGTCCTGGAAAATTCGAACTTGCAGATGGAGGAACAGTTTTCTTAGATGAACTAGGTGAGCTACCTATTGATATACAAACAAAGCTATTAAGAGTTTTAGATAATAATAAAATTGTGAGAGTTGGCGGAACCTATGAAAAAGAAATAGATGTGAGGATAATAGGAGCAACTAATAAGATTTTAAAAGAGGAGATAAGAAAAAAGAGTTTTAGGGAAGATTTGTTTTATAGAATAAATGTAATAAATTTAAATACTATTCCATTAGTTGAAAGAAAAGAAGATATAGAAGTTTTAGCTCAGCATTTTGTTGGAAAATTAAATGCTAAAAATGTTGGAAGTAATAAAATTATTGAGAAGCAGTATATAGAAAAATTGAAAGAGCATACTTGGCCGGGTAATGTCAGGGAGCTTAGGAATGTTATAGAAAGAGATTATTATTTCAGCGAAGATACTATAGTAAATCATAATTATGAAATGAATAATGAGAAAAAAGACTATAGTGATATTAATGATAGTAATAGTAATGATGATAATAATAATATTAAGAAGAATAATACCAATGTTAATTGTACTTGTAGTGGTGATTTTGATGAGCGACGTTTAAATAATGATTTGGGTAATGATAATGAAATTATTCCGCTAGATATTTTGGAAAAGAATAGTATTATTAAAGCTATTAAATTTTGTGATGGAAATATTATTAGAGCTGCGGCACTACTCAATATTAGTAGGTCAACTATCTATAGAAAATTGAATAAATATAACATAGAGTGTGATTGAAGAAATATTTAAATAAAAAATTAACATAAGAAAAGAAGAAAAGTGTGTCAATATGACAGTTAATAAATTCTAAATCTCATTTTGAGACAAAAATAATGTGTCAAAATGAGATTTTTTTATTTTACAGTAATAAAAGAATTATTATTAAATTAGTAAATCGGTATTTGAGAAAAATTATAATTTGAGTTACAATAGTATCTAAGCACTGAAATTACTTAGATATAGAGGTAAGAGACGGTGCTATTTACCGGTGAATATTAATTTCTAATATCTTTTTTATAAAGTATTTTTAATGAATATATTTTTGGCATGGAGATTGCTATATAGTTTAGTGTGTTAGATAAATAACAAACAAACTAAAATATAATTATGTGGAGGTATTAGATATGAAAGCAGCTTTATGGTATGCAAAAAACGATGTAAGAGTTGAGGAAATAAAAGAGCCAGAGGTAGTAAAAGGGTCAGTTAAGATTAAAGTTAAATGGTGTGGTATTTGTGGTTCAGACCTTCATGAATTTTTAGGAGGACCTATATTTATACCTGTTGGGCAGCCTCATCCGTTAAGTGGAAACAAAGCGCCAGTAGTTTTAGGTCATGAATTTTCTGGAGAAGTAGTAGATGTAGTAGAAGGATCTAAATTTAAAGTTGGAGATAGAGTTGCAGTTGAACCAATAGTTGCTTGTGGAGAATGTCCAGCCTGCAGAGAAGGAAAATATAATTTATGTTCAAGTTTAGGATTCCATGGTCTTTGTGGAAGTGGTGGTGGATTTGCAGAATATACTGTATTCCCAGAAGAATATGTTCATAAGATTCCAGATACTATGTCATATGAAAAAGCTGCTTTAATAGAGCCAATGGCAGTAGCACTTCATTCAATAAGAATGGCTAATTTTAATATGGGAGATACAGCTATAGTATTAGGTTCAGGGCCAATAGGTCTTGCTACAATTGAGTGTTTAAAAGCAGCAGGAGCAAAGCTTGTCGTTGTATTACAAAGAAAATCAGTTAGACAAGAATATGCAAGACGAGCAGGGGCAGATGTAGTTCTTGATCCTAATGAAGTAGATATAGTTGAAGAAGTTAAGAAATTAACAGGTGGAGTAGGAGTAGATGCTTCTTTTGAAACAACAGGAGCTAAAATTGGTTTTGATATAGGTCTTGATAGCATAAAATTTGACGGTACTATGGTTGTTACAAGTATTTGGGAAAACGATATTGAAATAAATCCAAATGCAATAGTATTCTCAGAAAAGAGAATAGTTGGAACAATAGCCTACAGACACGAGTTTCCAGCTACAATAGCGTTAATGAATGATGAAAGAATTAAAGCAGAAGGATATGTTACAAAGAAAGTTCTACTTGATGATATTGTAGAAGAAGGTTTTGGTACATTAACAGGAGCAGATAAGAAAAAGCATGTTAAAATTATAGTAACTCCTGATAAAACACTACTTTAGTATTTATTAAAGCTATATAATTTTCAAATAGTTAATAAATTTAGTTACGCAGGCTCATAATCCTATGGGGTAGAAACTTAGCCGAGGAAATCGCATAGGATGAGAGTCTGCGTAATAAAATTATTATAATAAGAGCATATCTTTAATAAAGGATATGCCTTTTATTTTTATACAAATTATAGTAATATATTCATGAAAAAAGGCCACTATCTAATATAGGAGTGGCCAAAAATTATTCCATATCTAAGAGTATATTCTCATTTTCATTACTAGCTTCAATAAAAACTGTTATAAGTTTTTCAGAATAATCGCCTAAATTAATTTGAATACTTTTTGGGTTAGTTATTGTTATTTTTAATGGATTACTTATAGTGCTAAGAATATCCCAAAGTGCATCAAGGTTACAACCGTAGTAGTTTGGAAAACTAAGTTTTTCTTTTATATATTGATGGGTAGCTTCAATTGATGTCATCATTGTACAGTCTAATATAATTTCTTCCATAATAAATTCCTTTCTTAAAAGAGTGTTTATCTTAGTGATATAATTAAGTAAATTTACTTATATATGAAGCAATTAATATACTGATATGAATTTATCTAATCAGTATAATTGGGTGAAACTTTCATAGTGGTCATCGGTATAGTAAATCAAACCGTCATTAGAATATATAATTCTTTCTGCATTTCTATAGCCACCCTGGTAATTAATATCACATTCATACCATTTGCGGCCGTTTTCTTCTGGCAATAGTTTTTCACGGTTGCCAAAGCTATTTCCGCCTATACTCATGTGGTCAGTTACATCCCAAAGATTGCCTTTGCTATTATCCCAGCCTAAATCATAGGCTTCCTGTTTTGTTAGATAATTTGAAGGTAATTTGTTGTAAGTATGTAGATAGTAAGCAACTTCTTCTTTGGTAGTATATAGGCCATTTTCATCAATGGCGTTATCATCAGTATTGTTAGTAGCACTATCATTAGTATTTTCTTCAGAAGATATAGTTTCATTATTATTTTGATTTGCAGTGGAGTTGTTTGTAATTTCATTGGTGCATCCTGATAAAGTCATTAGGATTGTAAAGACTAAAATAAGTATACTAGATAAAAATTTCTTTGAATTGTTTTTTAACATAAATAATCCTCCTTTAGTTTATAAGATTTCGTTAACTATTTCTCATTTAAAAAAGCTTTATTTAATTTTACCATTGGAAGATTTTAATGACAATTATTATTGACTATTCATAAGATTTTGTAGTGCTGATTTGTGCGTAGTAAAAATTGTTAATTGTATATTGTTTACTTGAGTAAAAAAAATAAAAGGAAAGTAAAGAAAATCATATTATTTAATCGTTTTCATATTTTTATCATAAAAGTTATATGTAATGATAAAAAAATAGTAAAAAAACTAAAAGTTTCAGTAAATATACTTTATTAACTTTAATCATAAATAAATTTATAATGAAATAGAAGAGAAAAGGGTTACACTTTAAAAAAGTGGAACTATTCAAATCAAATCATTTTAGGGGGTAACAATATGAAAAAAATTAGAATTATTGCAATGGTTGCATTATTAGCAACTACTGTAGCATTCACAGGTTGTGGCAACAATGCGGTAACAAACAATGGCAATAGTGCAAACAATGCAAATAATGCAGAAAATGAGGCTACTGCAGATCCAATCAAAATAGTAGCTGCACACAACCAAACAAACACTGATAGTCCATATCAAACAGGTATGTTAGAATTTGAAAAAGTTGCAGAAGCTAATGGCATGTTTGATGTTGACGTACATGCTGGAACAATAGGAACAAGTGAAGAAGAATTAGTTGAAAAATTAAAATTAGGGGCAGCTGACGTTGTATTAGTTTCTCCAGGATTTATGACTAAAACTGGTATTAAAGAAGTAGATTTATTCTCACTACTTTACTTATTTGATAGTTATGAACATTGGGAAAATGTTGTTGATGGTGATGTTGGAGAGGCAATGTCTGATATTATATATGAAAAATCAAATGGAGAATTTAAAGTAATGGGATATTGGACAGCTGCTGTTCGTCATTACTATGGTAAAATACCTCTAAATTCAATTGAAGATGTTAAAGGTTTAAAAATAAGAACTCAAACTTCAGGGGTTGTATCTGATTATTGGTCAAGCTTAGGCGCTATTCCAACATCTGTAGCTTGGGGAGAATTATATCAAGGTTTACAACAAGGTATAGTAGATGCTGCTGAAAATGCTTATCCATATTTAGTTCCAATGGAGCACCATAAAACTGCTAATGGTAAATATTTAACTGAAACAGGTCATGATTATACTACTCGTCTTTTATTAGTAAATGCTAAGAAATTCGATCAGATGACTGAAGAACAAAAAGCTGAATTAATGAAAGCAGCTGAAGCTTCTGTAGCTACTGAAAGACAAGCTATATATGATGAAGAAGAAACATATAAAGAGCAATTGATTGCTGATGGTGGAATAGTAAATGAAATTGATAGAGCTCCATTTATAGAAGCAGCAATACCAATTCAAGATGAACTTGCTGAAGAATTAGGATTAGAAGAATTATTACAAGAGATTAGAGACGCAAAATAATTGTATGAGGGGAGCCATGCTCCCCTTTAAAAATTTGAGGTGATAATATGAAAAAAATAATTGATTTATTAGAGATAATTCAGAAGTATGTGGGCATGGCTTTTTTATCAATATTTATTGTAGTTGTAATAATTCAAATTATAGCAAGATATATAGGAGTATCTGTTTTGTGGACAGAAGAAATAGCGGTATTTTCATTTATATGGGCTGTATTTATGGGAGCAGCAATTATGGTAAGAAAAGAAGAACATTTTAGTTTTGATTTTTTAAAGACGAAATTAACTGGAGTAAAAAAACATATTCTAGATATTATTATTAATATACTTATGCTTGGGTTTTCATTATATATGTTAGTGTACGGAAAAGTGATTATGGTTACATTCTGGAATTATAATTGGTATTCATTACCCGATTTAAAAATGGGATACGTTTGGCTCGTAATTCCACTTACTGGATTTCTTATGAGCATTTATATAATTGAACATTTAGTGAGCAATATTATTGAAATGAGAGGTGAAAAATAATGTTTGCAGTATTATTGGTAATATTATTTATAGGACTTATTATAATCGGAACACCTATAGCTTTTTCTATAGGGATTGTTTCATTGATTGGTATTGCGAACATCGAAAATATTCCAAATCTTATTGTACCATTGAAGATGTTTTATGGACTGAATTCATTTGTATTACTAGCCGTACCATTGTTTATTTTAACTGCAAATCTAATGAATGCCGGAAATATAACAAAGAAATTAATTGACTTATCTAATGCTTTAGTAGGTCATGTTAAAGGTGGACTCGCTCATTCTAATATTTTGGTATCGATGATATTTGCTGGGGTTTCAGGATCATCTACTGCTGATACAGCGGGAGTAGGTAAGATTTTGATACCGAGTATGATTGAAAGTGGATATGATGAGGAAACTGCCGTTGGAGTAACAGCTGCTTCATCAACTATTGGTGGAATAATTCCTCCGAGTATTGTTATGGTTATTTATGGGGGACTTACAAATGCATCAATAGGTAAATTGTTTTTAGGTGGAATGATTCCAGGAATTTTAATCGGACTTGGAATGATGGTTGTAGTAGGTATAATGGCTAAAAAGAAAGATTTCCCTAGATATGATAAGACAGACAGGAAAACTAAAATAAAATTGATTAGAGAATCAATCCCAGCTTTGCTAACGCCAATAATAATAATAGGTGGGGTAGTAACAGGGTGGTATACAGCTACAGAAGCTGCAGCATTTTCATCAGTATATGCGTTTTTAGTAGGTACTTTTTATTATAAAACTATAAAGATAAAAAATATTCCTAAGATTTTAGAAGAAACACTTAAATTAAGTTCTCTATCATTATTTGCATTAGCTACAGCTAGCGCTCTTGGAGAGTTATTAGGGTATTACAAAGTTGGTTCTTATGTGCAAGGGTTCTTTATGAATACTGTTTCATCACCTATAAGCTTTTTGGCAATAGTTATAGTATTCTTCTTGTTTGTAGGAACATTCATGGATGCAATACCTGCAATGATATTATTTGTACCAATAATTTTACCAGCAGCAGTTCTACTTGGGATTTCCAATGTTCACTTAGGAATTATTATAGTAATCACTTTATCTATTGGATTAGTAACACCTCCATATGGTTTATGTTTACTTATTGCAGCTTCAATCGGAAAACTGGGAGTGGAAAGATCTTTTAAAGCAGTTCTGCCATATATAAGTGTTATTTTAGTGGTATTAGTGCTTATTGTTATATTTCCACAATTAGTATTTGTTTAAAGTTCGTTAATTATGTTTTCTGAATTCTGAAGGACTAAGGCCCGTATATTTTTTGAACACTAGTGAAAAATATGCTGGGTCTTCAATGCCTACTTTGATAGCGATTTCATAGGTTTTCATACTACTAAAAGATAGTAAATCTTTTGCTTTTTCTATTCGTATTTTTGCAATTATTTCAGTTAAAGTAGAGCCAGTTTCTTTTTTTATTAAACGACTAAGATAGCTGCTATTTACGTGAGCTAATTCTGCGAGGTCGGTTAATTTTATTTGGTTTTGATAGTTCAATTCAATATATTGCGTTACCTTTTTTATTATGTAATTATCTTGTGAATTTAAATAATACAACCTGTCTACAGTGGATAAGATTACTTTTTTTAAAATATCAATTAAATCACTAATTGAATCACAGTCTAGTATATCAGTATAGGTTCTACTAGAATTCTCTACTATGCCTGATAGATTGATATAGTGATTAATTAAAAGTTTAAAGGAAAGTGAAGAAATTAAAATGCCTACATTTTTGATGTGTTTTATAGGTTGTCTAGATGATTTTAATTTTAAAATAAGAGTGTTCATAGTAGCAATGGCAATATCTGAGTCACCAGATTTTATTGAATCGATAATTTTATCTACATAGTTATGTTCTATAGTTTTATTTAAAGCAGAAGTAGTTGCAGTACATTCGGGATAGGTAAAAATATTATCATCTTCATAGAATCTTAGGGATGAAGATTCTGTTGCCTCTTTGTATGCTATGTGAATTTGATCTAAATTTTGATGTTTACTACTTATACCTAAATAAATTGACAGGTTCATAAAATTACTGAAAAAATCTAGTAATTCCTGACTTTTACTTAAAATAAATTCTGTAGAAGATTCAAAAGTATTTTGTTTTACATTAATTATTGTACAAATGGAGCTGCAATCCATAGTAATATTGTAATGAGTAAGGTCTTTGAATGTCATGAAGACCAATTTCTTGATTTCGTGGAGAATATTTTTTTTGTTTTCTTTAAGGACAATTAATTCATTATATGTATTGGATGAGAATTTGAAGTATAAAATATAATAAGTAGTTAAGTTGATATTTAATTCTTTCATCGTATTTTGAATAGTAGTTTGATTTTGAATAATTTCATGTATATAATCATATAAAAATTTTTCTTGTAAAAGGCTTAAATTATTATTAATTTTATCTTTCATCAATTCTAATTTTTGTGATTTCAATCGTTCTTTAGAGATAATTTTTATAGCCGATTCGATAGCTTCTGTAATTTTATTATTTGAGGATGGTTTTAAAACAAAGTCTACAACATTGTATCTTATAGCTGATTGTGCGTATTCAAAATCTGAGTAACCTGTTAGGAGTATAACTTTAATTTCAGGGAAGTTTTCGTGTATATACTTTGATAATTTTATACCATCCATTCCTGGCATCTTAATATCTGAAATAATAATATCGGGCTTATTACTTTGTATTAGTTCCTTAGCTTCTAGACCATTGGTTGCTTCAGAGGTTACTTTGCAATTTATTGAATCCCATTGTATAAAATTTGTAATCCCTTTTCTAATTATAGGTTCATCATCGACTATCATAATAGAATACATTAATAATCCCCCTTATCTATTGGAATCTTTATAGTTGCTGTTGTACCTTTATCTATTTTGCTTTTTATGGTTAGACCGTAAGTATCTCCATAAAGTAATTTAATCCGTTGATTTATATTTCTAAGGCCTATATGTTTGCGACCGTTTTCATTATTATCAGAGCAATTTGATAAATGAATAGACAAATCTCTCGTATCAAAACCTATACCATTATCAGTAACTACTAAGTATATAAATTTTTCTTCCGAATAAATTTGAATATCTAAATCACCATTACCTAATTTGTTTTCTAGACCATGAACTACTGCATTTTCCACTATAGTTTGGAGAGAAAGTTTTGGTATAAATAAATGGAGCAAATCATTATTTGCAATATTTATATGAATATGTATTTTATCCCCAAAGCGAATGTTTTGTAAATCCAGATAAAAATTTACGTACTTTAATTCCTCTGCTATTTTGATTTTCTCATGATTGCTAAAGGTGAAATTTGATCTTAGTAGCTCTCCTAGAGAGTGTACCATTATAGTGATATTTTCGTTTCCAGACATTTTGGCTTCCCAACTTATAGTTTCTAGTACATTAAAAATAAAATGTGGATTAATTTGAGCTTGTAGCGCTTTTAATTCTGATTCCTTTAGAAGGAGCTGTTTTTTATACACTTCATCAATTAAATTTTGAATTTCGTCAAGCATATTGTTGTAGGTTATACTTACTTGGTCTAATTCCTTATATTTATAATGAGGCATTTTTGATTTGAAGTTTTCATTTTTAACTTTTTTTAAGTGTTCTATTAAATCATTGAAAGGTTTGGTTATGGTAGATGATGCATAAAAACTTATAATTAAAGCTAATAGTATTGTTGCAAGTATTATAAATGTATATTTAGTTATAATGCCTATAGAAGTTATTTCGTTTTTAGGTACCATTATAAATGAAGTCAGACCAAGGTCATCAATCTCCTCGGAGCCTACAAAGTACAATTCGTTATTATATTTAAAGTCTTTAGTGGAATTAACTGCTTTATAAAATGACTTTTCCATTTCGAATTGTGAACCTATTTTTGACCTATCTGTGTGATAAATTATATTTTTATTTTCATCTACGATTAAAGCTATATATTTTTTTTCTTTAAGAGAAGATGTAAAGTTATTATTTAATTCATCTTCATTTATACTAAGAATAAGTTTACCTACCGTTTCTTTTGAGATGAGTGTTTTAATGTCTTTTACAAAATAAAGGGTATTATATTTTTGTGAAGGGAGTATTATTGTTTCTTTGTTTTCCTCATCTTTTAAATTTTTATAGAAATTAATTTGAGCATTTATAAATTCTTCATCAAGTTCATAGTCATGAAGAAGATAAAAAAAGTTATCTTCTTTTTCAAATATGAAGACTGATTTCATTAATCCACTATTCCAACCATAGTCATGAAGAACACTGTATTTTAATTCAGATTCTATGTTTAATTTTGTAAGTGATTTTAAATAGTAAGTTTGTTCTTCTTTGCTGAGGGTTAAGAGGTTTGAGCGTATTTTTTGATTAGATAAAAAAAGATTAAATGAATTATCTATTATTCTATATTTTGAAACTATACTATCTGTAATTTGATGAAGTGGTGCCTCAATTTCTTTACTTAAGTTCTGTGGTAATAAATTGTTATAAACAAAGTAATAAAGGTAACCACCAAAAAGCATTAATGGGAGCATAATAGTTAAGGTGACTAAGAGAATGATTTTATACCTAAAAGAATTTTTTATCCGCATATGAATAATGGTAAAAAAAGATTTCATGTTTATTAAAATATTGGGAATAATGCTTTTTTTGAACATGATATAACCTCATTTCTCATAAGTTTAAAATTTTAATTAATTCGTTATTATAATTATACTATTATTTTTAGGTAAAGTTTATTGTATAATAAATTTATATAAAATGGTAAAGAAATTTATAGAAAAGTAAAATATATTATAGAGATTAGCTGTTTAGGGTTTATAATGATTTTATAGTGAAGATTTCTATAATGGGGGAGTATATATGTTCAGTAAAAAAATAATCTGGATATTAAGTGTAATTTTGTTGTTTTCTCTTGTTGGTTGCAATGGAATACAGGTTAATTATAATTCTTCAGAAAATGATATTGAGATCATACAACCTCAGCAGCAGGAGGAGAAGGCAGAATTTCCTTGTAAACCTATTCAAATAGTAGTTCCGTATGCAGCAGGGGGTGGAACGGATGCTGTTGCTAGAGCAATTGCTGATTCTGCAGAAAAAAAATTTTGTAAGTCTATAGCTATTGTTAATACAATTGGGGAGAGCGGTGAAGAGGGAATATCCGAAGGTATTAAATCAGAGCCGGATGGGTATACAGTAACTATGATTACGTCGGAATTGATTACGTTACCAAACTTAGGACTTGCTAATTTTAGTTATGAAGATTTTATACCAATCCTTCAGCTAAATGCAGACCCAGCAGCTTTAACGGTGAGAGCAGATTCGCCTTGGCAAACTATAGAAGAGTTTTTGCAATATGCAAAATCTCATCCGAATGAAGTGAAAACAGGAAATTCTGGTATGGGAGCTATATGGAATTTGGCTGCAAAAAACATTGAAAATGAAACGCAAGTGCAACTTACTCATGTTCCTTTTGATGGAGGAGCCCCAGCTGCTATAGCTTTACTAGGAGGAGATATTGATGTAGTTACTATAAGTCCTGCTGAAGTAATTTATCATGTTAACAATGATAAATTGAAGATATTAGGAGTTATGGCGGATGAAAGATTAGATAGTTTGCCAGATGTACCAACATTTAAAGAGGAAGGTGTTGATTTATCTATAGGGACTTGGAGAGGACTTGCTGTGCCTAAAGGAACACCGGATGAGGTGGTGAAAATTTTAGAAGATGGATTCACTAAAGCAGCAGAAGACCCTGAATTTAAAGAAATTTTGGAAAAGTTGAACTTAGGATATAAAGTATCTAATTCCAATGATTTTCGAGAAACAATAAAAGAATATGATGAATTTATTAAAGAGTTAGTGAAAAAAATTAATCAATAGATAGTAATATTGCTGCCTTAGAGTGAAATATTATAAGTACCGATGCAACTATCAGAGAATTAGTAGAATTGAAAATATGTATATTAAAAAAAACTGCCTGTGGGCAGTTTTTATTGTTCTAATTTCCAAGATAATCGTTCAATACTTCGGGATCCACAAGAGCAGAAACTTCTTTTAATAATGCCGTTTGTTCTTTAGCTGTCATAGTATCTATAGAATCTAATATTTCATTTTTTGATTGCTCTGTTATTTCGCCTTTTGATAAATCCTCAATAGTTTTATTGCTTATAGTATTATTACAGTGCTTATTAATTGAATTAGCAATTTCAATCCTTGTTGTATCCTCTATTCTATCATCTTGTGTAGCTATATCTAAACTAGTGGATACTGCTTCCGTAACTACTTCGTTAGGTATATCAAAGAAAATATTCAAAGAATCATCTTCTAGAGAAATATTGGTAATATCAATTAAAGAAGAAGTTTCTGCATTAGCTAATTCTGATAAATGCATTATGAACTTCCCATCTTCATTAATCATTTGTGAAGTGTCAATATTAAAATTATCTAAAATACCATATACTTTATCAGGAGATATAGAGAGCCTTCCTAAATAGAATTTTGAAGGAGTTATTATTAAATTATCTTCTACAACTTCTATTGAAGCCACACCTTTAAAACCTACTTTGAAAATACTATATTGGATATTTGCATAAAATTCTATTTTATCGTTTTCAATATTTAAATCTATACCAGTAATATAATCTAAAGCTTCACCTGCCTCTTGTACTACATTTTCTTTTAAAATATTAGTAAGGTCATCTTCTCCTAAAGAAATATTTCCGTTGAATTCTAAGACTTCGTCACTCATTTTTTGTTCTAAATTGATTGAAGTGTAGTCAAGGTCTAGTTTTTCTGTAGGTCTTGCAAGTAATATGGTAGAAATAGGTATTAGAAAAATTACTACAACTACTATAAGTATAATTTTTTTGATAGATTTATTATTTTTCATCAAAAAACCCCCCCCTGTATTTTCTCTATTTTACCTTATTATAGTCAAAAAAAGCAAATGATTCATAAAATTCTGAGGATAAACTCTCTATTTATTAAAAATATAATTTAAAAAAGTAAAATCCTATACTTTAGTATAATAAAAAAATGCTTTAAATCCTGTTGGAGGCTGGTTCTGATATAGTATCAATATTTTGGAATTTTATAATGAGCATTATATCTTAGAATATGCTAAAACAGACAATTAAATAACATAAAAAGTTTTGAAATCGGTCAGTTGTAATCGTGGTTTCCAAGTAAAACTCTATTACAATTGAAATTGAATGTTCAATTAAATGAGATTTTAAGTTGGAAAATATCGATTATAATTGTCTATAATAAATGATATAATTTTATAAGTTGTGTATTATGAGTAAAAAATGATAAATACATAGAAAAAGTTAGCATTATTGAGTAAATCATAGAAAAATATACTAATGGTTTCGTTTTCAAGACAAAACCAGGGTGTCAGTAATTGAATAATATTTGAACCTATGGTATCATTTATTTGACACATAAAGTATCAAATAAATGATACTTTATGATTGATCGGAAAAATAAAAAAATAGGAGGTTTTATATTATGGAAATAAGATATGCATCACATCCAGAGGATTCAAAAAAATATGATACTACGGAGTTAAGAGAAAAGTATTTAATTGAGGGTCTTTTTGTAAAAGGTGAAATTAAAATGGTATACAGTCATATTGATAGAATTATAGCTGGTAGTGTTTGTCCTACAGAAGAAGCACTTACTATAGAAGCTAACAAAGAGATTGGTGCCGATTATTTCTTGGAAAGAAGAGAGCTTGGAGTTATCAATATAGGTGCCGCTGGAGCTGTATATTTAGATGGAGAAAAGTTTGAAATGGAAGCTAGAGATGGATTATATGTAGGTATGGGAATTAAAGAAGTTAAATTTGAAAGTAAAGATCCTTTAAATCCTGCTAAGTTTTATATAAATAGTGCACCAGCACATACTAAATATCCAACTGTGAAAATAGAATTTAGCAAAGCTAACCCAGTTAGTTTAGGATCTTTAGAACAATCAAATAAAAGAACTATTTATCAATATGTTCATCCAGCTGTTTGTGAAAGTTGCCAATTATTAATGGGAATGACTATGCTTGAACCTAATAATGTTTGGAATACAATGCCTTGTCATACTCATGATAGAAGAATGGAAGTTTATTTATACTTTGATATGGATGAAGAAGCTACAGTATTCCACATGATGGGTGAACCAAAAGAAACAAGACATATTGTAATGAGAAACGAACAAGCAGTAATTTCACCAAGCTGGTCAATCCACTCAGGAGTAGGAACTAAGAATTATACATTTATTTGGGGAATGGTTGGAGAAAATCAAGTGTTCAAGGATATGGACCAAGTTGAGATGAAAGATTTATTTTAAAAAATTTATTAAAAAAGGAGATATAATATGGATCATTCATTAAATAGTTTTTCAATGGATTATTTTTCACTAAAAGGCAAGGTTGCTGTAGTTACAGGTGGAAATACTGGACTAGGTCAAGGATATGTAGTTGCTTTAGCTAAGGCTGGCGCAGATTTATTTGTACCTACTTATGATACTAATTGGGATGAAACAAGAGAATTAGTAGAAAAAGAAGGTAGAAAAATCGAGTTTATTCAAGTGGATTTGAGTAAAAGAGAAGATGTAACAGCTGTAGTTGAAAAATGTATGGAAGTTTACGGAAAAATTGATATATTAGTTAATAATGCAGGAACAATTAGAAGAGCGCCACTTTTAGAATATAAAGATGAAGACTGGAAAGCTGTAATGGATATTAATTTAAATGCTGTATATTTCTTGTCTCAAGATGTTGCAAAAGTTATGGTGAAACAAGGTAATGGTAAGATAGTTAATATAGCATCTATGTTATCTTTCCAAGGTGGTAAATTTGTACCAGCATATACAGCAAGTAAACACGGAGTTGCTGGTATTACTAAAGCATTTGCTAATGAATTAGCTTGTGAAAATATTCAAATAAATGCAATTGCACCAGGATATATTGCAACTGCAAATACTGCTCCTATAAGGGCAGATGAAAAGAGAAATGCTGAAATTTTAGGAAGAATTCCTGCAAATAGATGGGGGTACCCAGCAGATTTAATGGGAATAGTTGTTTTCTTAGCTTCTAAAGGTTCAGATTATATGAATGGACATATTCTTGCAATTGACGGTGGTTGGTTAGTAAGATAATTGCTAAGAGGCTTGATCGCTAGGGTTTATCATTGATTAGAATATAGAATTATGATATATTATAATGAGAACAAAGTTTCATTAAATTGATACTTTGTTCTCATTGTTTTTTTATTGGCACTAGGGGGTATAAATATGGCGACTATTGAAGAGGTAGTTAAAGAATCTGGGATATCAAGAAGTACAGTTTTTAGATTCTTAAATGGACAGAATGTAAGAGAAGATAGTAAAAATAAAATAATTGAAGCTATGAAAAAGCTTAATTATAAGACGGATGAACTTAGAAAATATGATAATTTGCATATAGAAATAAGCCTTTACCAAGATTACTATGATTTTCAGGGGTTTGCAGAAATTGTAAATGGAATAACTGAATATGCTGAAGAAACAGGAATAAGAGTGTATTTAACTAGAAGATCAGGGGAACAAATAGATAAATATTATGCAAATATAAATGATGGCACCAAGGTTGATGGAGTTTTAATAGTAGGTAAAAATAAAATTGATGAAATAAAAGAATCGAAACTTTTGAGTGAAAGAAATATTCCTCATATTTTTGTAAATAGAAAAATAGATGAGGATAATATAAGCTATGTTGCTGCAGATGTGGAGATGGGAGCTTATGAAATTATTAATTACCTTATTGGACTTGGACATAAGGATATTCTGGTTTCCGGTAATCCAGATGAACTTTTAATAGACGAGCAAAAAATGAATGGTTATAAAAAAGCATTAGAGGATAATGGGATAGAATTCAAAAGAGAGTTATATATGAAAACAAATAAAAATAACTTAGAAGATGACCTGAGAAAAGTATTTGAGAAGGAAAAGATACCAACAGCTTTCTTTGGAATATGTGATAATGATGCTATAAAATTCATGAACGTTGCTACAAGTTATGGATACAAAATCCCAAAAGATATATCAATTGTTGGGATGGATAATATTAATATGGCAACTTACATTAACCCCTCATTAACAACAATAGATATTCCTTTTAAAAACATGGGTATATTGGCAATGGAGCAGCTGATGAAGCTGATTAGTGAAAATATAACTTCTATAAAAATGATTACTGGACATAAAATTATTGAAAGAGATTCTTGTAGGAAAATAAAATAAATTGTTTTAAATTAAATGATAAAAATTCAGAGTACACAAACTAGTGCTCTGAATTTTTTTATTACATATTTTAGTTTTAGAAAGCAATGAATTCAAAAGATATGTAAACGATAAACCCACTGGAATTTATGCCTTTATAGATGAAATTATGCTATATAAAATAATAAAATGCTATTTCACAAAAAAGGGTAGTACAAAAGAGTAAAAGTAAGCTAAAAAGTGAAGTCGTTAACAATTTTGTGTAGTGTATTCTACACTTAAAAAAGGTAAAATTAACTTATCAAATGAACAGAGGGGGATTTTAAATGAAAAGGATTACTAGTATTATTTTGATTTGTCTTTTAGGGCTAGGTTGTTTAGCAGGATGTGGAAACAAAGCGGTTAATAATAATGCAAATGAAGCAGAGGCGAATGCAGAAGAGGCAACTGCAGATCCAGCACCACAAGAAGAAATTATTATGAAAATAGGACATGCTCAACCAACTACTACACCAAGACATAAATCATTATTGAAATTCAAAGAACTTGTAGAAGAAAAATCAAACAATGTAGTTAAAGTAGAAATATATCCATCAGCTCAACTTGGTACAGAGGCAGAAATGATTGAGCAAATGAAATTAGGAACTATACAAGGTGTTCGTGCAGGTGTAATCGATGCAATTGCTCCTGAAATGTTAATTTATACAATGCCATTCTTATTTGAAGATATAGATGGGTTCCAAAAGGTAGCATCTGGTTCAATAGGTGAAAAAATAGCAAAATATGCTGAAGTAAATAATATCAAAGTTTTAGCAACTGGTGATGCAGGTGGATTTAGACAGATTTCAAATAATGAACATCCTATTACTTCACCAGAAGATATGAAAGGATTAAAGATGCGTACTCCTCCAATAGATTCAATAACAAAAACTATGGAAGCACTTGGAGCGAACCCAGTATCTATTCCTTATGTAGAAACATATATGGGACTTAAAACAGGCGTTGCAGATGGACAAGAAAATCCTTTTGTCAATATTGAATCTATGAAATTTAATGAAGTACAAAAATATTTAACAGTTATCAATTATCAAGTTCATCCAGATCCATTTGATGTAAATTTAGAGTGGTTTGAAAGTTTAGATCCAGAAATACAAACTATAATAGCAGAGTGTGCTGAAGAATCTATGAGATATAGTGATCAATTAATGACAGAGGGTAATACAGAAGCTTATGAAAAAATAAAAAATACTATGGAAATAACAGAACTTACTGCAGATGAAAGACAAGTATTTATTGATAAAGTACAACCAGTATATGATTATTATATTGGCGAAGGCTTGTTCACAATGGACGATATTGATGAAATAAGAGAAGCTACAAAATAGTATTCATCTAGAAAAAAAGATGTTGCTTTGCAACATCTTTTTTTAAAACTCAAAAAGGAGGGTAAACATGAAAAAAGTATTGAATATATTAAAGTTTATAATTGAAAAATTATGTATTTTTATGATGGGATCGTTAGCTATTCTTATTATTCTATCAGTTATTTTAAGATATGTATTTAATATTTCATTTATTTGGGCAGAAGAATTTATTACAATGTTATTTATTGCAACAACTTATTATGGAATTATTATTGGAACTATTGAAGATCAGCATATTAAAATTGATTTTATACATGAAATTGCACCCACCGTGGTAAAAAAGATATTATATACATTATCATCAGTCATTGTTGTATCTATTCAAGTTTTGATTATAAAATATAGTGTAATGTGGATTAATCAGGTAGGGTATCAAAAGACGCCAGGTATGCAAATACCCTATAAGTTTTTTTATATAATGATGCCAATTAGTTGTGGGTTTGTTGCCCTTTTTGAAGTCGTAAAATTAATAAATGAACTAATGAATAAACAGGAGGTGAAAGCATGAGTGGAATAATATTATTGGTATTATTAATTATATTTGCATTAATAGGGGTTCCTCTTTGTTATGCACTTGGTGCTTCTGCTATTAGCTATTTGATATTCGTTAATCCGGATTTTTTAGCCATGGTACCTCAAAGAGTTTGGGCAGGAACTAATTCTTATGTTATGGTAGCTTTGCCACTTTTTATTCTTGCAGGTGAGCTCATGAATAGAGGTGGAATTACAGATAGAATTATTAATTTTTCTCTTTATTTAGTTCGACCATTTAGGGGGGGACTAGGAGAAGTTAATGTTGTTGCAAGCATGATATTTGGAGGTATTTCTGGTTCTTCAGTTGCAGATACATCAGCTATTGGTTCTATATTAATACCTCAAATGGAAAAGAAGGGTTATCCAAAAGGATTTGCAACAGGAGTTACAGTTGCTTCATCTACTATGGGGATGATTATTCCACCAAGTGTGCCTATGCTAACATATGCAATGGTATCGGGTGCTTCTGTAGGTGATTTATTCTTAGCGGGTTTAATACCAGGTGTTTTAATTGGATTATCACAGATGACTGTTGTTTATATGATTTCTAAAAAGAAAAAATACCACCCTGAGTTTGGGAAATTTGACAGAAAAGATTTTAAACGTAAAACTAAAGATGGTATGCTAGCAATTCTTATGCCTTTAGTTATTATTATCACAGTTTCTTTTGGTATTGCAACTGCCTCTGAATCAGCAGGTATTGCGGTATTATATTCTTTAGTGATTGGTTTCTTTGTATATAAGGAATTGGATTTAAAAAGTATTCCTAAGGTTTTGAAGAATACTTTTGTTGCATCTAGTTCGGTTATGATAATAATAGGATTTTCTATGATTTTTGGTTGGATTATGGCAATTGAGCAAATCCCAACTTTTGTAGCTAATTTCTTTATGAGTTTAGAAATCAATCGTATATTTATACTACTAATATTAGATGCAATTATCTTATTTATTGGAACATTTATGGATGTAACACCAGCTTTAACTCTATTAACACCAATATTATTACCTGTAATGAGAGCTTTTGGAATAGACGAATTACAATTTGGAGCTATTATGATTACTGGACTTGCTATTGGACTTGTTACACCACCACTAGGAATGTGTTTGAATGCTGCTAATAAAATTTCAGGGATGTCTATTAGTAAAATATTTAAAAGTGCACTGCCTTTTGTTATATGTAATGTGGTTATTTTACTTTTAGCAACATTTATACCAGAAGTATCTATATGGCTACCTAGTGTGTTTTAAAGTAATGTATAATCCATAATTGGGCAAGATTTCGTAAAACTATTTGTAAATTTAATTATAAAATTAAATTATACTTTGTATAACAAAATATACTACAGTTACAAAAAAAGTGATTTTCTTTGAGAATCACTTTTTCATTGCAATAAAATAGATATAGGAAAACTTAAATATTTTGACAGTGAAAAGTATTTCTTGATAGAATAAAATTGGGAGAATGTACAATGCATAATTGTGAATGATTTTCTTCCCATTGGTCAGAAAATCTTTAATTAATTAAAAGATAAGAAGGTGTGTTATGAAGGATAAAAAAGGAACTTTTATAGGAATTATAGTAGGATTAATTTGTGTAAGTATACTGATTTTTGTTCTTTTAGATAAAAAGGAGGAAATACAAGAAGAGCCAAGAATTGCATTGAGATTTGCAGAGCTAGATTCAGAGGTATATCCTACAACTAAAGTAGATAAAGCATTTTCAGAATTTGTAAATGAAATGAGTGATGGACACCTTCAAATTATAATATATGATTCGGGTAAATTGGGAGATGAAAGAAGTATAATTGAACAGGTTAAGTTTGGTGGGATTGATATGGCTAGAGTTAGCCTCGACAATATGGTTGAATATTTAAACGATTACGAAAATATTCCAGTACCACTAATTTTTGATGATGAATCTTATGATTCAAAAATAGAAAAAATTGAAACTCAGCTATTCCTTCAAATGATAGAAAAAAATCTTGTTCCTTTATTTTGGATTAAGGAAGAGAATAGAGGGATTTGTAGCAAATATAGATATTTAGAATTAGAATCATTAATAAATAATAAGAAAATAAGAGTAGGTAGTTCCCAAATTATGATTGATCTATACTCACAATTAGATGCTCAGCCAGTTACTATGAATGAAATAGATGTATACCAGGGACTTCAGACAGATTATGTTGAATTATTAGAAGATGGCCTATTTTCATACTATTATGAACGATATTTTGAGCAGGCACCATATTTTGTTGAGACAAATTATAGTATTCCTTCTATAGTTTTTGTTGGACGAACTACTTACAATGAATTTAGTTATGAAATAAAAGAATTAATTAGGCAAGCAGCAGAAAAAACAGAGATAGAACAAAAAAATATATATGAAAAAAATTATGAAGAGTTACTAAATAAAATAGAAAAGGAAAATATATTTAGGATAAAGTTGACCAAGGAAGAAAAAGAGAAAATTAAAAAAACAGCAACAGAGATTTATAAGAAAAGTGGAGAATAAATAAAGTTTTATAGTATAAATTCTATGGATGAAAGGAGAACAGATGAAAAAAAAGATATTGTATTGGATAGGGAGTCGTCCATTAAAAAAGAAATTACTATTTGTTTTTACATTCACAATTTTATCCATTGGAGTAATGAGTTTTTTTTCTTTAAATAGCGTTTTCCATTATATTAATGATACAAATCAGCAAAATAAACGATATATAAATATTAGTAATACACAAAAGGAAATTAATAATAATACTTATCTATTAAAGAAATATTTAGATGAAGGGATTGAAAGTGACCTACAAAAATTTAATCAAAGCGTAGATGAAATTCAATCTCTTTTCGATGAAGAATTTGAAAATGAAGAATCTATGGATAGTTATTTGCTTAGAAGAGCAATTAACAAAGCCTTTTGGTCTTATTATGATGAAGGAATAAATGCCATTAGATTAAAAAGCAAAGGAGATTCGGATTATTATACTTATTTTTATAAAGCTAAAAGAATATATCAGTATTTAGACGAGTATATTAATCAATATATGGAGCTGAGTTTAAAAGAAGGGAATCAACGTGTAATTGGAAGTATAGAAAAAGCAAACAATATGAGGGTTTATACTTTTGTGGGTATTGGTGGGATTTCCATTTTATGTTTATTATTTAGTATTTTTTTCTCTAATTATGTAACTAAGTATATAAAACAATTGTTAACTCATACAATTCAAATTGCCAAAGGAAACTTGGAGATAGAAGGAGAAGTTAGCTCTTATGGTGATGAAGTTGGACAGCTTACAAGAAGTTTTAATATGATGTCTAGAAGTATGAAAGAAAAAATTGATGATTTGAATAATAAGGCAGATATAGAAAAAAGGCTCCATGAAGAAGAACTCAAAAACATGGAAATGAAAGAGCTTGTCAGAGAAGCTGATTTTTTATCCTTGCAATCTCAGATAAACCCACATTTTTTATTTAATACGTTAAATAATATTGGAAGGACTGCTATGTTTGAAGAAGCAGAGCAAACTATGGAATTGATTCAAGCTTTAGCAGAATTATTCAGGTATACACTCCAACAAAATACAAAATGTACAACATTAGATAAAGAAGTGGAAATGATAGAGAAATATTTTTATATCCAAAAATATAGGTTTAAAGAAAGGTTGAAGTATGAAATAGATATAAAAGATCTTTCAGTAAAGGAAATAAAAACACCAGCTTTTCTTCTTCAACCTATTGTAGAAAATGCCATCTCTCACGGGTTAGAAGAAAAAGAAGAAGGAGGTAATATAAAGATTATAATAAGAATGAGAAATGAAGTTGTATGGATTATTGTTAAAGACGATGGGGTTGGGATGGACCAAAGTCAAATAGATAAATTAATGAGCGATGAAAACCAAAAGGAACCGGGAAGGAGAAAAAGTATAGGTATCCATAATGTTAAAAATAGAATTAGGTTATTCAATAAAGGTAGAGAAGGATTTTTGATTAGAAGTCATGTGAATAAAGGAACAATGGTGCTTATGAAAATTAGACAATAAGAAACTTATTTTTTAAAATAAGAGTGTATTGTCCATTGTTCTTCTCTTAGCTAGCTAATACTATTTCTATAAGCTAAAGGGGTTATTCCTTCGACACGTTTGAATACCCTATTAAAATAATTTGGGTCTTTATAGCCTATAAGAAAAGTAATTTCTTTGATGCTTTTTTTAGAAGAGTGTAGAAGATGTTTTGCTTGTTTTATTCTGATGATTGTTAAATATTCAATGAAGTTCATATTTTTTTCTGCTTTAAATAACTTAGACAAATAATGTCCACTTAGGCCAACTTTATCGGCACAAGTGTTAAGTGATATATCTTCCATATAATGCTCTTGGATGAAAAGACATAGTTCATCCACTAGAGTGTTTTTATTTTGTTTTTTTATTAAGGTTATATTGTTAAGTAAATGTGTTAGATTGTTTTTAAGATAAGTTCGCATGGTTTCTTTATTTTCAATAGACCAAAGATTTTTAATAAGATGATTATTGACTGAAAAATTTGTATTTAGTTCGTGGTCTACAGTTTTATAAACAATAAGCAGTAGAGAATAGATTTTTTCTAATTTTAAAGTTCTATCTTCAAAATTACTACAAATCCAATCTAATATTTCTAAAGCTAAAGGGATAACTTTTTTTTCGTCAGCTAATAAAATTTGTTCGCACAATTTTTTTTCTTGATCTAATGGATAATGTAAATAGGATGAATGTAATTCAATGCTGTCATAATATGTTATTAATTCGTTTTTATTGGTATAGTTCAATGCTATACGAGCCTCTTGAAAACTAGTAGTAATTTGGCTAAGGGCTTTAAAAGGATTACTTACCCCAATGCAAGCGGTTAGTAAATAATTATTATAAATAAAGGTTTGTAAGTTCTTTAAAATATTTTGAGTGTATATATTGTGATAATAGTCAGCTTCTGACAAAATCAATACATATATACAATTATTTATTGGATGACCTAAAATATAATGGAATTTTGTGCCAAGGAGTTCTTTTGATTTTCTCAATATTTTTTTAAAAATGATTTTGGTCTGTAATTTAGAATTAGACTTATCTAGAATGATTTCATTCAAGTCTATAATTGAACAGAAACCTTCAGTTATAGGAATATCAAGTACACTAAAGTACTCTTTGATTTGATCTTCATCAATATTATTAAAGGCAATATAAGATATTAATTCTTCTTCAAAATAACAAGATATTTGCTGATATTTGAGTTTTGTTGTTTGAAAATTCTTGTTTATTAATTCATCTTTTTCTATTTTTTCTAGCAGCATAGAAATGGTTTTTAAATAGTTATCTTTAGATACAGGTTTGACAATAAAGTCTTCGGCACCAAGTCTTAAAGCGTGTTGTGCATAATCAAAAGATGCAAAGGCTGTAAGAAACAAAATTCTAGTTCTAGGAAGCATTTTTTTGATTTCTTTTGCGGCATCAATTCCGTTTATCCCAGGCATTTTAACATCCATAACAATAATATCAGGGTGGAAAGAAGACGCTACATTTATTGCTTGTTTTCCATTGTAAGCTGTTTCAATATGCTTAATTGGAAGATTACTATGTTTGGTAATGTGTGTAAGTGCTTCTGTTTCTATAATTTCATCATCTACAATTAATAATTTATACATAATAACTCCTCCAAATTGTAAAAATACATATATTTCTAGTTATATTATAAAAGATAATAGGAAGGTCTGCAAGCAAATTAGGTTCTAAGGCAAATCTAAAAAACAAATAAATACTTGAATTATTACAGGATTAGAAGGATAATAAGCAGAGTAGAATAACAGCTTGTATAGAGCTTTAACTTGTGGAGGTAAAACAAATGTACAAATTTAACTTTAAGGACAAAGATTACGAATTAGAAGAAGATAATTGTTTAGATTTTTATAATGATGAAGAGAAACCAGTTACAGGTTTTGAATTAGAAGAGGCAATTCAACTATTAAATGAAGGTGAAGAAGTAAATTTTGAATTAGCGTACTACGATGAAGCTTGTGAAAATTGTTTTGACGGTGAGAGACAAAAAACTTATGAATTTTTAGAGTACCATTATTATATATTTACCAAAGAAGGTACTTATGTAAACAATAGTATATCTTGCAAGAAAGAAAAAACAACTTTAGGTAGATTACTTAGAAGTGGAGAAGTTGATAATAGTTATATTGTCAGTTTTATTGTTTGTGTAAATTGCGGTAGCTATTATGTAGAGATAGAGGAATGTGGAGTTTAAAATTTAATTTAAAGAATAAGTTTAATATATTAGCCAAGTATGAGATAGCGCATACTTGGTTTTTGTATTTTATGTAAATTTTTTAGATACATATATTATTATAACAAAATTATTATAAAATGATAAAAATATTATTATATAACAGTAATATAATAATAAAACATTATTGCTAAATAATAGCAATACTGTTATAATAAATGAGAAATATAATCAATTAAAATAATGTAATTTAAGGAGATGTTAATTATGGCAAATGAACCAAGAGAAATGTTGAATGAATTTGTAAGTGGAATTGAAGAATTTTGTGGTATGGAAGCATCAAAAGATACTATGACTGGTTTTATGGATCTATTAGGAACTACATACGAAGATGGAGCTTTAGATACTAAAACAAAAGAATTAATAAGCATAGGAATAGCTTGTTATAACAGATGTTTATATTGTATCGTGTATCATACTTATAAAGCACTTGAAGCTGGCGCAAAACGTGATGAAATACTTCAAGCTTCTATGGTATCAATAGCATTTGGTGGTGGCCCATCAGCAGCATATAGTGTAACAATGCTTAAGAAAAGTTTGGACGAGTTCGAAAAAGATTTCCAGTAAGAGTTGAATGAAAAGGATACCAATAGAGAATAGAAATAAATTTTTATTCTCTATTGGAAATAAAATAATAGGAGGAATTAAGATGATTACAAAAGTTGTACTTGATAAATTTGCTAAAAACGCAAAACAAGGTAAAATAGGTAAAATATCTAAACAAGTAGGAGATACCGTTAGGATAGGAGAAAAAATTCTTAATACAGAGTGTGTAAAAGGGAATAGTGTTATTAAGTCTAAAGTGAATGGCAAAATAGTTAAAATTTTAGTTGAAGAGGGTTCAAAAGCTAAAGTCGGTGATTTGCTTGCAGAAATCGAAAAAGACGACTAATTCTTTTGTAATATCTACTAGCTTTAATCCCTGGATTAATTTATCAATTGAGGAATTCTTGCTTGATGAGGTAAAGGATAATGAAGTTATTTTGTATCTTTGGCAAAATGAAGATACTGTTGTTATAGGAAATAATCAGAACCCATGGAAAGAGTGCAATGTTGAGAATATTAAGCACAATGACGTAAAACTTGCTAGAAGGTTATCTGGTGGTGGGGCTGTTTATCATGACATTGGTAATTTGAATTTTACTTTTATAACAAGGCAAGAGCTTTATAATGAAAAAAAACAACTAGATGTAATTTTAAAGGCGACAAAAGCTTTTGGATTAGATGCAAAGTTTTCAGGAAGAAATGATATATTGGTAGGAGGGAAAAAGTTCTCTGGAAATGCTTATTTTTGGGGAGATATTTCGGCGTATCACCACGGTACCGTATTAGTATGTTCTGACTTGTTAAAGCTTTCTCAGTATCTTAATCCATCTAAGAAGAAAATTATTTCAAAAGGTATAGATTCAGTAAAATCTAGGGTTGTTAATCTTTCTTCAATTAATGGGGATATAAGTATAGAAAGAATGAAAATTGAATTATTTAATTCTTTTGAAGAGGTATATGGCGAAGTCTCAAAAAAGACTGAGTTTGGTGAAGAAATAATAGAAGAAAAAAGATTTGAAGGATTATATGAAAAATATTCTTCTTGGCAATGGATATATGGAGAAAGTCCATCTTTTGATGTATCTTATGAAGACAGATTTTCTTGGGGTGAAATACAAATAGGCATAAATTTGATTGATGGCTATATTTGTCGCGTGAAAATATATTCAGATGCCCTTGCTACATCTTTTATAACAAAATTAATAAAAGCTTTAGAAGGTATAAAATATGATACGGAATGCATCAAAGAAGCTATTATGTCTATAAAATATGAAGAAGATGAAATGCAAATTTTTCAGGATATAGAGGGAATGTTTAAATAATAATTTGCAATGTGCAATGTGCAATTAGCAATTAGCAATTTGCAATTAGCAAGGTGCAAGGTGCAATTTGCAATTAGCAATTAGCAATGTGCAATTTGCAATTAGCAATGTGCAATTTGCAATTAGCAATTTGTAATGATTGTTGATTTTGTTACGCAAAATCTTTAAGGTTTTAATGAAGGGGGTAGTCTAAGTGATTGAAGATATTACGAAATTATTTTCAAAAGAGCAAATAGAAGAATTAGACATGCTAATTGATGCTCAAGGTAATAAGCCAGGAGGGTTAATACCGTTACTTGAAAAAGCACAAGATATACTAGGATATATTCCAGTATGTGTACAAGCGACAATTGCAGAAAAAACAGAAATTCCAGCCAATAGAATATATGGTGTAGTTTCATTTTATTCATATTTTACTATGGAACAAAAGGCAAGACATAGAATACAAGTATGTCTTGGAACAGCATGTTATGTTAAGGGTGGAAAAGAAATCGCTGAAAAAATAGAAGCGGATTATGGAATAAAAGTTGGAGAAAGCACAGAAGACGGAAGATTTACTTATGAAAAAGCAAGGTGCTTTGGTGCATGTGGACTAGCTCCTGTAGTAGTTGTTGATGGTAAGGTTTTTGGGAAGGTTACTGTTGAGAGTATAGACGAAATTTTAAGTCAGTATGAATAAAGGTAAATTATTAGTTGAAGTAGTTTATCTACAATAAAATTTTTGTATAGTGAGGTAATATTATGCTAAAAAAAACAATAACCGATATTAATAACATAAAAGATAAAGTTCAAAATCAAAAGAACTTGATTGATAATTTCACAAAAGTATATGTGCATATGGGGACGTGTGGAATTGCTTCTGGTGCAATGGAAGTTCTGAATGCTCTAAAAAAAGAAAAAAAGGAAAACAGTTTTAAAGAATTGAAATTAATAACAACAGGGTGTGCAGGAATATGTTCAAAAGAACCTCTCATTACAGTAGAAGTTCCTGGACAAGAACCAATAATATACGAATATGTAGATGCAGAAAAAGTAGCTAGAATATTTAAAGAACATATAATAGACAAAAAGGTTGTTAAAGAATATGCCTTTGCAAGAGGAATGGAATATCAAATAAAAGAGAGAATTAAGAACAATGGGATAATGCCTGGACAAGATGTTATAGATGATAGCATTCCAGGAATTGAAGAAATTCCGTTTTTTAAGTATCAAGAACAAAGAGTTATGAGAAATAGAGGGTTTATAGACCCTAATAAAATAGATGATTACATTGGAAGAGAGGGGTATCAAGGTGCTATAAAAGCACTGAGTTCCATGAATTCTAATGACATAATAGATGAAGTCCTGAATTCAGGCATTAGAGGAAGAGGGGGAGCAGGATTTCCAACAGGATTGAAATGGAAATTTGCAGCTAAAGAAGATAATGATGTTAAATATGTTTTGTGTAATGCTGATGAGGGTGATCCTGGTGCTTACATGGATAGAAGTGTTCTTGAAAGTGATCCACATAGTGTAATTGAAGGAATGATAATTGCAGCAAAAGCAATTGGTTCTCATAAGGGATATATTTATTGTAGAGCGGAATATCCATTAGCAGTTGATATACTTAATAAAGCAATTAAAACCGCAAGAACTTATGGATTGCTGGGTGAGGATATATTAGGAACTGGGTTTGATTTTGATGTTGAAGTATATGAAGGTGCAGGGGCTTTTGTTTGTGGCGAAGAGACAGCTCTTATGAGATCGGTTGAAGGACTTAGAGGAAATCCAAGACCAAGACCACCATTCCCAGCACATGCAGGTCTTTTTGAAAAACCAACTATATTAAATAATGTAGAAACTTTATCAAACATATCTCAAATCATCGTAAAAGGTAGTGAATGGTTTTCTGGTATAGGGACAGAAAAAAGTAAAGGAACAAAAGTGTTTTCTATTACTGGAGATATAAATAATGTTGGCTGTGTAGAGGTTCCAATAGGAACCAAATTAAGTACAATTGTAAATGATATTGGTGGTGGAGTTGTAGAAGGCAAGCACTACAAAGCTGCTCAACTTGGAGGTCCATCAGGTGGATGTATTCCTATACAACATATGGATGTTGAAGTTGATTATGAAACTTTACAAGAATATGGTGCAATAATGGGATCGGGTGGATTGATTGTAATGTGTGATGAGCAATCAGCTGTTGATATTGCAAGATTTTTTATGGAATTCTGTAAAGATGAAGCTTGTGGGAAATGTATACCAGGTCGAGAAGGAACAAAACAGATGCTTAATATTTTAGATAGAATCTGTGAAGGTAAAGGTAAAGTGGATGATATAACTAAACTTGAAGAATTAGGAAAAGTCATTCAAAAGACTGCTTTATGTGCTCTTTGTAAAACATCTGCAAACCCTGTTTTGAGTACTTTGCGCTATTTTAGAAGTGAATATGAAGAAGCCGTATTGAAAAATTAGGGAAAGGGGTGTAATTATGATATTTACAAAAGCATTGGATTATGAAGATATTAAAGTGAATTTAAATAAAGAAGAAGATATAATTACTATCATAGGATGTGAAACCTGTGTAAGAGTTGCAGGTAGCGGTGGACAAGAAAAGATGAAGGAACTTGCTTTACAACTAAGAAAAGATGGATACAATGTAAAGGATGGTTTTATGGTTCCTTCTGCATGTACTCCAAAAGTACTTTTTGCTAAATTAAGCAAAGATGTTAATACTATAATATCCCTTGCATGTGGTGCAGGCACAGCAAATATTGGTAGGTCATTTGAAGGGTATAAAATTATTGAAAGTGTAGAAGACATAGGGCTTATGGTTACTGATACAAAGAAAGAAATTATTAAAATTACAATGCCTTTTAAGAAAGATAGCTGTGAAGTTGGTAAAGAATACGAAGTTATTACAGGAAATAAAAATGATAGTGATAACGGATTACCAATAATGGAGGTAGTAAAATGATAATATCACTTCGATCAATAAGTTATGAAGATTTGAAAAATAAATTATCAAAAGAAGATAAAATAGTAATGCTCAGTTGTAATACTTGTGTAGTTGCTTGTGGAGTTGGTGGTACAGCCATGATGACAACACTTGAAAACATGCTTACAGCTGATGGATATAATGTTATCGGAAAAGATTTAATAAGTATAGCTTGTACTTTGAATCTTGTAGAAAAACATGTTAAGGATATTAAAAAGAAAGAAATGTATGATGAAGCAACAGTAATAATTCCTTTAGTATGTGAAAATAGTCTTGTTGGAATAGAACATATATTTAAAGATAAAAAAGTAATTCCTATGAATAAAACTGTGGGAACAGGAAATCTTACAATGGATAGAGGTGTAGTCCTTACTAATCCATTAGAAACTACAGGATTAGAAAAAAATGCTGAAGGCTATGAATTGTATGAGGTAGCAGAAAAATTAAATCTATATGATGAATTTTTTGACGAAGATGATGCACCATATTTAGAGCGAGAGTATGTTAATATTAAAATAAATGGTGAAGAAGTAACAGCGGAAAAAGGTGCCAATTTATTAAATGTATGTGAAGAAAATGGTTTCTTTGTTCCTCATTTATGTTACGACGAAGAATTATCAGAAGCAGGAGTATGCAGATTATGTCTAGTAAAAATAAAAGGTAGAAGAGACCTTATGCCTTCTTGTTGTACTCATGTAGAAGAGGGAATGGAAATAGTAACAGAGGACGAAGAGCTAATAAATGATAGGAAGGTAATACTTGAACTTGTTATGGCATCACATAATCATAATTGCCTTACTTGTTCAAAAGGGATTCCAAATCTTATGGGAAGTTGTGAACTTCAGAGTCTTATGAGAAGATACGGAATTGAGGAAAGCAGATATGATGAAAATAAAGAGGTTACTGCAATTGACAAGTCTAGCCCAGTAATAGCTTACGATGCTAATAGATGTATACTATGTGGACGATGTGTACGTGCTTGTGAAGAAATAGCTGGACTTTGCAATATAGGCTTTGTAAATAGGGGTTCAGAAACTTTAGTTGCTGCTGGTTTAAATGTTGACATGGATCAAAGTGATTGTGCAGCTTGTATGGCTTGCGTAAATGTTTGTCCAACAGGGGCTTTGACTGAAAGAGTAATTCGTTTTAGTGGTGAAAATTGGGAAGAAAGTAAAGTATATAGTGATTCTTTTGAATAGAAAATTAACTAATTTTTAGAATATTAATGAAGAGCATCTACTGAAAGTAGATGCTCTTCTATTTGTTTATATTTTTAATATATTTTTGATGAGTTCTTTCTTTTCATTATTTGTTTTTGTCAAATTTTCAATTTCTTCTTGAATTTCTAACCTTTGAGTTTCTAAAGTTGAAATTTGGGTTTCTAAAGTGTTTATTTCATCTTTAGTTTTGGTCAGTTCATCTTGAGTTGATGACAAGCTTATATTTATATCTTCAATTTCTTTAGTTAAGGTATCGATTAAACGATAATCTTCATCAGAGACTTCAGTATATACTGTAAGTTCTTTTTTGGAAGAAGAAAAATAACCTTTTACTGTAGATTCTTCGGTTCCTGTGTAGTAGGCATCGATTTTTTGCCACTTATCTAGCTCAAAGCTGGATCTAGTTAAATAAATTATGGCATTCTTTTTGGAAACGAATTTACCTAAAAATGTATTGAAGGGCAGAGAAGTAATATATTTATTGGTATCTAATTTTTCTTCTGGATAAACTTCTATAGCTTCATAATTTGTTTTTTCATTAAGTGCAGAGGTTTTATCGTTTTTGCTTTTCAGTAATAAATCATTGCTAGTTTCTATTTCATTTAGTGATAATAGTATTTCTTGTAGGGGCTTATCTATATTAGCTATGTCATCTTCTATTGGAGATAAGGCTACAAGTAAGTTATCAATAGAAGAGTTATTATTGCGAATTTCACGTGCAGAGCTTATCAACTTTTGAATATCTTCATTTTCAGTAAAATTATATTGGTTATAAAAATTTGAGAGTTTAGCTATTTTATCTAAATTTCTATCGAAGTTTTCTAAGTACATAGTTTTAATTATATTTATAAATGAAACTTCTATGTCTATTTTTGTTCTTTTGGAGATTATATTTGAAATTATAATTTCCTCAGAGGCTTTCAAACTATTCTCTGCGTAATAATAGTTTAATTTATCAAGAGATATATCTAGGTTATTGTAAATATTTATTACACCGTAATTATTTTTAAAATAGTAATCTAGAATATTTATACCTTCAAGAATTTTGTCTTCAGTGATATAGGCAGAGATTTTTATAGCAAAAATATTTTCTATTTCTTCACTAGAAAATTCTTTTATTTTTGATTCAATAGTGGCCCAAAAAGTTGAACTGAATATTTCATCTTTGTCTACAGTACTGATATCACTATTTTGGTTCACTATTTTACTAGTAATCAATAAGGTACAAAGGGTATCTAAATTGTAGTTAGTTTTTTTATATTCTACAATTTTATCTGCAATACATTTTTTAAGATACGCAGGGTTTGATGTAAGTTCAAGTTGGGTTATTAGATAATTTGCGCCAATTTCAATGTTATTTGATAATATTTCATCTACAGCAAGACAAACGGATTCTAGATTTTCTTCTTTGTTTTTATTTTTTTCAATGTATTCAATTAGTTTATCACCATTGCCTTTGTTTCCATAAGAGTTTAATAGTCTACTAGTTGAGGTGTTAGTGGAGATTATCATAAATAATAATATTATTAACAAAATTGTACTAGAGAGTGTTAATAAAAGTCTTTTGTTGTTTGAATTATTGTGGATAAAATCTTCGATTTTTTGACTGTATTTTTTAAACATAGGCCCTCCGTATTTTTGAAATATAGTGTGGCGTAAGAATATTGTTTATACTATAAATCTAATAATATGTATACTATTTTCAAATAAATTCTGAATAAAAGTGTAATTATAATATAGCAGAGAGTTTAGATAGAATACAAGTTTTAAATAAATAGTATAAAAAGTTAAAATAATAATTTAACTTTTAAATAAAATAAAAAAAGGTAAATTAAAGAATATTGTTGATTATTTTACTATGATATCGGTTTATTTCAAAAAAATACGTGAACAAAAAGAACATAAAGAACAAAAAGTACTATACATAGACAGAAAATTAACAAAGTTTTATAATGACAGTATACAAAATATTCTTAAGGGGGATAAATATATGAAAAAAATTATGGTTTTAGGATTAACTGCTTTTATGACAGTAGGATTATTAGTAGGATGTGGACAATCTAATAACAACGCAGACAACAACACAGCTAACAACGCAAATAACAATACAAATGCAGAAGAGAATACTGCAGACGAAGCAAAGTATGAAGATGGTATCTATTTTGCACAAGAAGATACTTTTAATGCAGAAAATGGTTGGAAGAGCATGGTTACTATTGAAGTAAAAGATGGCGAAATCACATCTGTTGACTGGAATGCAGCTAGTAAAAATGCTGGAGATGATAAAAAGACAGCATCTGAAAATGGCGGATATCCAATGGTTTCAGCTGGTGGAGCTCAAGCAGAATGGTATGAGCAAGCAGCTTTAGTAGAAGCTAACCTTATAGAAACTCAAGACCCAACAGCTGTAGAGTATACAGATGAAGAAGGTCATACAGATGCTATTGCAGGTGTATCAGTACATGTTAATGATTTTTACGCTGTAGCTGAAGAAGCTTTAGCTAATGGTCCTGTAGGAAGTGGAATGTATACAGATGGAGCTTATCATGCAGAAGAAGCTGAATTTTCTCATGGATGGAAAGGAACAGTTGATTTAACTGTAGTTAACGGATATATTGTTGCTGCTAACTGGAGTGCTATTAGTGAAGAAGGCGGAGATGATAAGAAAACTGCTTCTATGAATGGCGAGTACGGAATGTTTGAAGGTGGAGAAGCACAATCAGCATGGTATGAGCAAGCACAATTGGCAGAAGCTTATCTTTTAGAAACTCAAGAAATCACTGATGTTGAATATACAGATGAAGAAGGACACACAGATGTTATTGCTGGAGTTTCTGTTCATGTAAGTGATTTTTATCAATTAGTACAAGAAGCATTAAAAGATGCAGCAAAATAAATTATAGCAAAAAAGGCTTTAGAGAAATTCTCTAAAGCCTTTTTATAGTTTCATCTAAATTTTTTATTAGGAAATAGATATCTTCTTTCTCAATGACAAGGGGTGGTTGAAAAGCAAGTACATTTCTATCAACACCATTTTTGCCAAGTAAAATACCTCTATCTTTCAATTCTTCAAGTATTAAGTCGGTATAGGCACTAGCAGGTTGACCGTCTTCTTTTACTAGTTCAACACCTTGCATAAGACCTAGTCCACGTACATTTTTTATGATTGGATATTTGTCTTTTAATTTATTTAATTCAACTCTTAGAATATCACCGAGTTCTTCAGACCTTTGGCATAGATTATTTTTTTCTATAAAATCCAGAACAGCAATGGCTGTTGCAGAAGAAACAGGATTACCCCCTAAAGTAGAAGCAGAAGGTTTGGTAAATGAAGCTGCAATTTCATCATTTGTGCAAAAGGCTGAAATAGGGAACCCGTTACCGAGGGCTTTTGCCACAGTCATAATATCAGGTACAATTCCAAAGTGCTCTATTGCAAACATTTTCCCAGTTCTTGCAAAACCAGTTTGCACTTCATCTATTATCAATAAGATATTATTCTCTTCAAGTAGTTCTTTTAATTTTTTAAAATACCATTTTGGTGGAGTTATAATACCACCATTACCTTGAATAGGTTCCGCTATTAGAGCGGCAATTTTATCAGCACCCTTATCTTCAATTATTCTTTTAATAGATGCTAAAGATTTTTTAGCCCCTTCTTCAAGAGAATCGTTTTTATTATAAGGATTTTTAGCTATATGAACACCTTTATCTAGATTGGGATCAGCTCTCCACATAGGGATGGCAGTTGTACTCATAGTTAAATAGGTACGCCCGTGAAGGCCATTTTCTAGTGCTATGAAGTCATTTTTACCAGTATATAATCTAGCTAGTAAAAGAGCTCCTTCATTAGCTTCTGAACCAGTACAACAGAAAAAGGAATGTTTTAAATTTCCCGGTAGTACTAATGATAATTTTTCTGCAAGGGCTACTATTGGTTCAGTTAAATAAATAGTAGAGGTGTGTTGGAGAAGTTTCATTTGATTTATAGATGCTTCAAGTATTTCATCATTGCAATGACCGCAATTCATTACAGAAACTCCAGCAAAAAAATCTAAGTATTTTTTACCTTGTTCATCAAATAGATATTGCTTTTTACCCTGTACTATTTGTGGCGGATTTTTATAAAAATGTTGAGTGCAAGGGAATAAAAAATCTTTCTTCTTGTCAATTATATTGTCAGGACCTATGTAATTAGGCAATCAGACAACCTCCTTTTTAGTTTTTTATCAGCAGTTAGCAATTTTTAGTTTGCTAACTACTAAGTATAAATAGATATCATTTATATTCCAAACTGTAGTTTATTAATTAAACTGAAAAGCTCCTAATGTATACCCAGCTCTTTTTGAAGGGAGCGTTGTAAATAGTTCTGTACAGTTATCTAAATTATTTATAGCTTTTTTATAAACGCCAATTATTTTTTTTAGTTCATCTTCAGTATAGGTATTTCCTTCAATTCTTAAACGACTTAGACCCAATGAATTAAGTTCTTTTATTAAAGGAAGATAGCATAATTCTTTGTATAGGGTCATATGGTTTCTATTATTATTGTCTATATATACAGGATGCTCATATCCTTTGTCATCTACTAAAACTAGTATATTGTTAGATACATGTGAATTATTTTCTTTTCTTGTAGGCTCAAGGACTTTGAGATTTTCGTATAAGTTATGTTCTAAATACATTACTGCTGGTGAACCATGTACAAGTAACTCCATTGGAATAGGGGCTTTTTTTATAACTTCAACAGCATCTAATAAGGGAGCTTCTATTGATAAAGTAAATACATTTAAACCTTGTTTTTTGTAAAAATTAGCAGCCTTTTCATTATAAATATTTAAACTATAGTCGCCGATTAATTCAAGACCTAAATTTTTGAACTTTGATACTGCACCTAAATTAGTAACTAGTAAACCATCTAGACCTAAAGTATCCTTTTGTAGAATATGTGTATACTTTGAGAAATCTTCTTCAAACATCATTCTTGGGAATCCAAGATAGACCTTTGTATTATTTTTAGTACTAGTTATAGTTTTGATTTCTTCTATACTGAATGGTTTGTTAGGATTAAATACTTCCCCAGATAAATATAGTGAATCTACTCCTTCAGCTATAGCTAATTTTGCTTGATTATAAGAATCTACTTTTACACTAATGACAATTTTATTTTTTTCTACATCAGATTGGTTTTTTGGAAAATTAGAAGTAATGGTTTCTTTTATTACATTTAATCTATCTTGGGATAATTCAAGTTCTTCTATAGGTTTACTGAAAACTTTACCAGTACTGTAGAATTTACCTGTACCTTCCCAACGTCTATTTATATTTTCTAATCCTTGGTTTCCAAAAGCAAAACCTGTTGATAAGTCTCTTTTACGACTCTCGAAAATTTCTTTAGCTTGTTTTTTTCTGTCATAATTAAGTGGGTCTTCAATATATCTATCAATAGCATCACTATAAAAATTTATTAATTTAATTAAATAATCGGATTCTCTCATTCTTCCTTCAAGTTTAAAAGAAACAATTCCTGCATGGATTAATTCAGGAATATGCTCATACATATACATATCTTTAACAGCCATTGGATACTCTGTAGGGTAGACAAGACCATCTTTTTTCATAGTAAAATTCCATCTACAAGGTTTCATACAGAGACCTCTGTTACCGCTTTGGCCGAAAAGTACACCACTATAATTACACTGAGCGCCGTGGGCAATACACATGTCACCGTGAGTGAAATATTCGAATTCTATATCTGTTTTGGATTGTAGATATTTAATAGTTTTTAAATCCATTTCTCTTGAAGCTACAACTCTAGTTATTCCTAAATTTTTTAAAACATTAATAGTTTCTAAATTATTTACATTCATCATTACGGAAGAATGTAAATTTAGATTTAAATTTAAATCATTTATGAGTTCTATAATACTTAAATCCTGAACTATTAAAGCATCAGGCTGTATTGTATCTAAAAATTTAAGGTAAGCCTCAGCATCCTTTAAATCTACTTGACTAAAAAGGTTGTTTACGGTTATATATACTTTTTTATTTAGAGAATGAGCAATAGATATAGCTTCTTTAATCTCTTCGTTTGTAAAGTTAAAATTTTTCCTGTGCATACGCATATTTAATATTTTTCCGCCAAAATAAACTGTATCTGCACCACTTTGAATTACTTCTTTAAATATTTCAAAATTGCCAGCAGGTGCTAGCAATTCTACTTCTTGATTACTAAAAAATCTAGACAAGATTAGACACCTTCCTTAAAATAATATTTTAAAATAGATATAAGTATGCCGTAGCTAATTAGAGTATAAGCTACGACATGTGAATGTTGAAAATTATTTAATTAAATCATAATTAGAGACATCTTCTAGAGTGTAACTACTAGAAGTAAGATCCTTTGAATTTAGCCATTTTAGTACAGCATTAAATTCTTCTTCAGAGGCAGGAGAGGCTTCACTATAATTAGGTATTTCTATAGAATCTTTTACGGATTCTGGGAAACCGGCTTCTTCAATTATAATATCCATATATTCCTCTTTGGCTGTACTATTTAAGTATTGTACGGCTTTGTTATAAGCTCTGTAAAAAGCTTTGATTTCTTTTTCATTAGCGTCTATAGATTCTTCTGTAAATAGCATTATACCTGGATTAATACCTAGGTTATCAGAACTATCTAAAACTATTCCACCACTTATAGAGGCTACACTTGCTAAAGGCTCTGGTAAAGTTGCCATATCTAATTTATCAGTTGAAAGCATTTCTAATCTTGTAGGAATTTGAGGGATTGCAATTTTTTCTACAGACTCTGTAGAAATATTAGATTTCTCTAGCATTCTATCAGTTAAATATTCAATTATTGTATTTTTGGAAATTCCCACGGTTTTCCCTTCAACAGCAGATACATTTTTAATATTTGAATTTTGGCTTGAAATTAATTTGAAACTTCCTTCAGTTTTTGAAGTTATTTTAACTTTAAAATCATTATCATTTAGAAAAACTATGGGAAGCATATCAGAAACAGCACCGTCTAAATTGCCTGTTTGCAATGCTGAATCTCTATCTTGTGCGCTTTTAAAATGTTCAATGGTTACAGTGAGGTTTTCCTCTTCGTAAAAACCTTTTTGGTCAGCAATTATAAGTGGGATAGAATCCAAATCGGGCATAACACCGATTGTTAATGGTTTAAATGTAGATGATTCGTTATTTAAAATGTTACTATTGTTATTATTACTACAACCAATTATAGCAATAGAAATGGTTAATAGCATAAAAATTGAAAGTATTTTCTTTTTCATAATTAACTCCTATAGAATTTTTATTTAAAAATTATATTTATTTAGGGAAGTAAATATAATAGATAGTATTAGATATATAACGCATTGTAAGAGTTAGATATATTGATAATGCTTTATTATTATAGCACTATTTTTTTTTATTATAAAGTAAAAAAAGTATAGTAAACAAATAATGAAATAATACATGAACAAAATGAACAAAAATATCGAGTTATGACCAAAAAAGCTATAAATCTAGTAATTAAAACTGAATCTGATAAAATATTAACATAGGGATGTAATATAGTAAAGAATATCAATATCTTAATAATTTAGATTATTTATTATTTAGAAAATATTAATAAAGAATAGATCTAAGGAGGAAATTTAATGAGCAATACTAAAAAAATAGTTGTTCTTGGTGGAGGGTATGGTGGAGTTTTAACTGCTAAAAAACTTGCTAAGAAATTTAAAAAGGATGAAAATGTAGAAATCACATTAATTGACAAAAACCCATATCATACAATGCTTACAGAATTACATGAAGTTGCAGCCAATAGGGTTCCAGAGGAATGTATCAGGATTAATCTAAAAAAAATATTTGCTAAAAGGAAAGTAAATGTTGTTTTAGATCAAATTAGTGAAATGAATTTTAATGAAAAGAAGTTGATATCAGAGAATGGTGTATACGAATATGATTATTTGGTAGTAGGGACTGGATCAAAGCCTACATCTTTTGGAATTAAAGGAGTAGAAGAATATACTCATAAATTATGGTCTTATGATGATGCCGTTTCTTTAAAGGAACATATACTTGATATGTTCAGAAAGGCAGCTCTTGAGAAAAACAAGAAAAAGAGACAAAAGATGCTTAGTTTTGTAGTTGTAGGTGGTGGATTTACAGGAATTGAAATGATTGGTGAATTAGGAGAATGGAAGAATACACTGTGCAAAGATTTTGACATAGCAAGAGAAGATGTCAAGCTGTACGTTGTTGATGCAATGCCTAAAATTTTACCGATTTTCCCTGATAAATTGATTAGAAAAGCAGAAAAAAGACTTGCTAAGTTAGATGTTGAAATAGTTACTGGAGCAGCTATTTCTGAAGTTTCAAAAGATTCAGTTATGATAAAGGATAAGGGTTCAATAGAGGCAGATACAGTAATATGGGCAGCTGGAATTGAAGGCTGTGAGATTATGGGTAACTGTGATATAGATCAAAAAGGTAGAGGAAGAATTGTTACAAATGATAAATTACAAGCTGAACAATATAAAGATGTTTATGTTGTAGGGGATAATATTTTCTTCATTCCAGAAGGAGAAGAAAGACCAGTTCCTCAGATGGTTGAAAATGCAGAAGCTTCAGCAGCATTAGTTGCAAAAAATATTGCGGCAGACATTAAAGATGAGGAATTACAACCATATGAACCTGCTTACCACGGAGCTATGGTTTGTATAGGCGGAAGATATGGACTTGCTCATTTAGGAATGCCTGGTAAGTTCTTCTGTCTACCAAGTTTCTTTGCTATGTTTGTTAAACATTTTATCAATGTAGTTTATTTTGTACAAGTAGCAGGATTTAATAAATGCTGGTCATATGTTATGCATGAATTTTTCCATGTTAAAGATAATAGAAGTTTCTTAGGTGGACATTTTGCTAAGTCATCACCAAATTTTTGGTTGATACCACTAAGAATTTTTGTAGGATATAGTTGGCTTATGGAAGGTATAGAGAAACTTTCAAAAGTAATAGAGGACCCATCATACATTTTCTTGATACCTGCATCTCCTCTAGCTGATGCAACTTCAGCTGCATCTGAAGTAGTAGAAGAAGGAGCAGAAGTAGTACAAGCTTTAGGGGTACCTGGTTTTATTGAGAATATAGTAAGTTGGTCAATGGATGCATTCTTCTATACAAGTGATGGTGGATATACAGGTTTAGCTACTGTTTTCCAAACAGGCATGGTTGTAGCTGAAATACTAGTAGGTATACTGCTAATAGTTGGATTATTTACTGCAGTAACATCAATTGTTTCAGTTGCAATGGGAGTTATGATCTGGTCTTCAGGTATGGCACCAGCTGAAATGCTATGGTACTTAAGTGCTGGAGTAGCTCTAATTGGTGGATCAGGAAGCACATTTGGGTTAGACTATTATGTTCTGCCATGGCTTAAAGAACGTTGGAAGAAACTAGGATTTATTAAAAAATGGTATTTATATACTGATTAATATGATAATATATAATGTCCTTTTAAAGAATTCTTTAGAAGGACATTTATAGATTAAAATACATTTATTTAATAATTAGAGAAAAAGTTTTATTGTTTTTATATATACCATTTAGTATATTTTAAATATACTAAATAGTAATTGGATAAAGGTGAGTTATAATGAAAAAGACAGATGTACTAATTTTAGTAGGATTATTGATAGTATCTTTAGTATTTTTAGGGTTTAATAAGTATAAAAGTAATGATATAAAAGAAAATAAAAAAGAAATATATGCCGAAATTTATATAGGGCAAGAATTATATAAAAAAGTTACACTAGAAGACGATTATGAAGAAACAATTAATATAGAAACATATGAAGGAATAAATGTTATAGAAATACATGATGGTGGAGTAGAAATTATTGAATCAGATTGTTTTGACCATATTTGTGAAAACACCGGTTTTATAACCGAAGTAGGAGAAATGATAGTTTGTTTACCTCATGCAGTTGTTGTTGAAATAAAGGGCGATGAAGAAACAAAAATAGATGCAATATCTAATTGAAGATAGAGTATCCATAATGGAACTCTTTAATATTAATAAAAAACAAAGGTGATTAAATGAGTGAATTTTGGAAAGAATATACGGAAATATATGATGAACTAAATGATGTTACTAAGATAATGAAGAAAAATATTAAAACTTCAGAAGATATTTTCAAAGATTCCATTGGATTAGTTATGGATAATAGCGGTAAAATGCTTAGACCAGCATTTGTTTTGCTTGCAGGAAAATTTGGGAATTATGAAGCCGAAAAAAGTAAAAATCTCGCTGCAGCAATAGAAATGCTTCACACAGCTACTTTGATTCACGATGATATTGTTGATGAGGCAAAGTTAAGAAGAGGCATTGAAAGTGTTCAATCCAATTATGGAAAAGATTTTGCAGTTTATGCTGGTGATTATTTATTGTGCCAGTGCTTTAATTTATTGACTAAATATGATTATACTATGGAAAATTTAAGCAAGATATCAAAAGCTATGTCTAGAATATGCAGGTCTGAAATAAATCAGCATTATTTCAGATATAATAGTGATGTAAGTCTTAAAAAATATATTAGAGTAATATCAGGAAAGACTGCAGCGCTATTTGCTTTGAGTTTTGTAGTTGGTTCAAAAGAAGCAGAATGCGATGAAAATACTGTTAAACTTTTAGGCAAAATCGGTTATAATCTCGGTATGGCATTTCAAATAATAGATGATTTATTAGATTTTACAGTTAAAGAAAAGAAATTGGGTAAAAGTGCTCAGAATGATTTAAAGCAAGGGTACTATACACTGCCCTTGATATTAGCTATGAAGGAAGATAGTGATAAAGAAATTGCTAGCATTCTTGATAAATCTATTTTTATTAGTGAAGATATAAAGGCTATTATCAATTTAGTAGAAAAACACAATGGAATAAAAGGGGCTAAACAAGTGGCCGATAGATATACAAATAGAGCTCTTATGAATATAGAAAAGTTACCTGAATGTGAGAGCAAAGAAATTATAAAAGAAGTTGTTGAAAAACTACTGAGAAGACAATATTGATAGAGCAATGCACAATTTCAATGCACAATGCACAATGCACAATGCACAATTAAGTTCAAAAGAGTAAGTTCAAAAGAGTAAGTTCAAAAGATTGAGTTCAAAAGATAAGAGCAAAAGATAAGGGCTAAGAGATAGGAGGATTATTGAATGGCTTATAAGGATTTGCAGAAGTTTATAGATGATTTGAAGAAAAAAGATCTTATTTATGAAATAGATGCGGAAGTAGACAGTGAGCTGGAGATAACTGAGATAACAGATAGAGTTTCTAAAAAATTTGGTAAGGCTTTGTTGTTTAATAATGTTAAAAATTCACCATATCCTTTGGTTATAAATGCTATGGGTACTTACGAGAGATTAAATTTAGCACTAGGTGTAGAAAATTTAGATGATATAGCAGATGAGATTGTTGATTTTATGGACATGGCAAATTACGCTACACTTGTGAGCAAGATAAAATCAGCTCCTAAATTAGCTAAAATGGCTTTTATTTTTCCTAAGAAAGTGAAAAAAGCAGCTTGTCAGGAAGTTATAGAAGAACCAGATTTAGATAAACTGCCTATTTTGAAGTGTTGGCCTCAAGATGGAGGTAGATATATAACCCTTCCTTTAGTTATAACTAAAGACCCTGATACAAATCAGCAAAATATGGGCATGTATAGATTACAAGTATACGATAAAAAAACAACGGGTATGCATTGGCATCTTCACAAAGACGGAAGAGAGATATACGAAAAATATAGAAAATTAGGTAAAAGAATGCCTGTATCAGTGGCAATTGGATGTGATCCAGCAACTATTTATTCAGCTACAGCACCATTACCTAAAATGATTGATGAAATGATATTTGCAGGTTTCCTCAGAAAATCTTCCGTTGATCTTGTTAAATGTGTAACTAATGATATATATGTCCCAGCAAATGCAGAATTTATTTTAGAAGGATATGTAGATTTAGATGAAAAGAGATTAGAAGGACCTTTCGGAGATCATACAGGGTATTATTCACTTGAAGATATGTATCCGGTTTTTCATATAGAGAAAATAACAAGAAAAAAAAATCCAGTATATCCTACTACTATTGTAGGAAAGCCGCCTATGGAAGATTGTTATTTGGGCAAAGCTACAGAAAGAATTTTTCTTCCTTTATTAAAAATACAGGTTCCTGAAATTGTCGATATGAATTTCCCATTAGAAGGGGTTTTTCACAATTGTGTTATAGTTTCCATTAAAAAAGCATTTCCAAAACATGCACATAAGGTTATGAGTGCCCTTTGGGGAATGGGACAGATGATGTATACAAAAATGATAATAGTTGTAGATGAGGGAATAGACCCACATGACATATCAACAGTAGCATGGAAAGTATTTAATAATATAGATGCAAAGAGAGATGTGGTAATATCACAGGGACCATTAGATGCCTTAGACCATGCATCTGATACAGCTCTTTACGGACATAGAATGGGTATTGATGCTACAAAAAAATGGCCATCAGAAGGACACACTAGACCTTGGCCAGATGATATTGAAATGAATGAGGAAATTAAGAAATTGGTAGATAAAAGGTGGAATGAATATGGTATTGAATAAGGTATCGGATAAAATTAGAACCTATGGGGAGCTTGTTATGTTTTCTCATACTTTGTTTTCATTACCATTTGCTTTAATTGGAATGTTTTGGGCAGCTAATGGGCTGCCTTCTTTTGGGACAATATTTTGGATATTAGTTGCATTAACTGGGGCACGTAATGGAGCAAATGCATTAAATAGATGGGTTGATAAGGATATTGATAAGAAAAATCCAAGAACAGCAGATCGTCATATGCCAAGGGGAGCAGTTAATTCTTATGAGGTATGGGGAATAGTTTTGTTTTGTTTTGCTATTTTTATTTTTGCTGCATATAAGTTAAATCCATTATGTTTTATGTTGACTCCTGTAGCTTTATTTCTATTTGTTATTTACTCTTATACTAAAAGATTTACTTGGGCATGCCATATTATACTGGGTATAGCTTGTGCAGGTGCACCTGTTGGAGCTTGGTTTGCAGTTACTGGGAAAGTTGCTTTTACTCCTTTTATTTTAGGGGCAGTAGTAGCATTATGGGTTGCAGGTTTTGATATAATATATGGTACACAGGATATTGAATTTGATAGAAATAATGGATTGTTTTCTATCCCAGCTTATTTTGGATTAAAAGGGGCACTTTTAATATCTTCTGCATTTCATTTTATTATGGTTGCTTTACTAATAGGTTTATATTTTATTATGAACTTATCATGGGTATACTTAGTAGGAATTTTTATAGCTTCAATTCTTTTGGCAATTGAGCACTATATAGTATCACCATCAAATAGGAAAAAAATGAAAATAGCTTCTTATGGTATAAATCAGATTATAAGCCCTATTATTTTGTTGTTTGCTACTATAGATGTTTTTCTATTTTAGAGAGAAGTGTGATGTTAGAACAATGCACAATTAAGGTGGATTTTCTTCCCGATGGTCAGAAAATCTTTAATTAATTAAATTATTAAAAATTCTCCATCAAAAGAAGAAAAGGATATTAAATGTATTAATAAATGTTTTAATGTTTTAATCTTTTAACTGCACAGTGAATTCTTTTTTATAAAAAAAGCACTCTGCAAATTGTACTCTTGTATAAAGAGAAGTACTGTGCGCATTGTAATTTTTGAGAAAGAGAACTAGACATTACAATCTTCTTTAGAAAAAAGGGGTGTATTTTTGAAAAAGTATATAATAGGTATTACAGGTGCTAGTGGAAGTATTTATGCAGTAAGATTGATAGAGGAACTTGTGAAGTTAGAAAGTGAAATATTCGTAGTTTCTACAGAGAATGGAAAGAAAGTAATGGAGTATGAAACTGACTTGAATTTTGATGAGTGGATTGGTAATATTAACAGTAAGGCTAAAATAAAAAGTTGTGATATAAACAATATGTTTTCATCTGTAGCTAGTGGTTCATTTAAGACAGATGGTATGGTTATTATTCCTTGTTCTATGGCAACTATTGCTAAATTGAGTATGGGAATAGGAGATAATTTATTGCTAAGAGCTGGAGATGTAATGATTAAAGAAAAGAGAAGACTCATATTGGTTCCAAGGGAAACGCCTTTAAGTGCGATTCATTTAAGGAATATGCTTACGTTAAGTGAGATGAATGTAACATTAATACCTCCTATGCCGGCTTTTTATAATCACCCTAAAAATATAGATGATATAATAAATAGCACAATAGGTAGAATTTTAGAAGCATTGGGTATAGAAAATGATATTTATGAAAAATGGAATTAGGTTTGGAGAAATTTTGCTAAAGTTATTAGATGAAAATCAGTTATTTTTAAAGGGTGTAATTTATGATCGATATTGAAAATTTAACGGTTTATTATGATGAAAAAAATAGCCATATTAAGGCTTTAGATAATATAAGCTCACATGTTCAAAAAGGTAAAATATGTACACTTTTAGGTCAATCAGGAGCAGGAAAATCTACTTTATTAAAGGTTTTAGCAGGCATAAAGAAAGACTACAAAGGGAAAGTACTCGTTAATGGGGATAAGATTGATACTAAAATACATTCAATAGGATATATTCCACAAAACTATGGATTAATTTCATGGAAAACAGTAGAACAAAATATTTTATTAGCATCTAAAATTAAGATGGGCAAAAAGAATATTGATATGAAGTATTATAAAGAAATAGTAGATAAATTGAATATATCAAAATATTTAAAATCATATCCAGATAGTTTAAGTGGTGGAGAAAAGCAGCGGGTTGCTATAGCAAGAGCACTACTTTTAAAACCTAATCTATTACTAATGGACGAACCATTCTCGGCATTAGATACCTTTACAAGAGAAGAAGCACAAAATTTATTTTTAAATATATGGAACGAGCACAAAGTGACAACTGTTTTAGTGACTCATGATATTAAAGAAGCAATATATTTAGGACATAAAATCGTAGTTATGCAGGCTTCCCCAGGAAAAATTATAAAGACTATAGATAATAACTCTTTTGGTAAATCGTACACTGAATTTGATAAGGAAGTAGAAAATATGGTTTTTGATATAAGGGGAATTATTAAAGGAGAGCAATTATGAAGATAAGTGAATATAGAAAAATTAATTTTTTATACTCTTTTATCATTGTGTTTATTTTATGGTATTTTATAGCTTTGCTAATTGATAAAGCTATGTTCCCTACACCAGTAGAAATTATGCAGTATATTGCTGAAAATTTTACTAGTAAATTATATATACATATATTTTATAGCATAAAGAGGATTTTGTTAGGTATTCTTATTACTTTAATTGTTGCGGTACCTTTGGGTATATTGATGGGATATTATAAAAAAATAGACCAGATTTTTTCTCCTATTTTATATTTCAATTACCCTGTTCCTAAAACAGCTCTACTACCGGTAGTTATGTTATTTTTAGGATTAGGGGAGGGGCCTAAAATAGCAATGATAATTTTAATAACTTTTTTCCCTATAGTAGTAAATATTAGAGATAAAGTAAAAAATATACCTGATGAAATTTATTACACTATGTATTCCTTAGGGGCAAGCGACAAGGAAATTATTATGGAAATTATTTTCCCTGGTATATACTCAACAATTCTTACATCGTTACGTATTAGTATTGGAACAGCTATATCAATATTGTTTATAGCAGAAAATTTTGGGACTCAATTTGGTATGGGATATTTAATAATGGATTCATGGATGAGGATTAATTATATTGAGATGTATTCAGCTATTGTTATGTTAAGTTTAGTGGGAGTAGTGTTATTTTTCCTAGTAGATATAGTAGAAATAATTCTATGCCCATGGAAAAAGGTGAGATAAGATATGAAAAAAACAAAAAAACTATTCATAGTAGTTGTGATGCTAGCTATAGTTATATTATTTTCATTACCCTTAAGTAAGATACAGCATATTTATGAAGATGGAGTATACGAGGGTATAGGAGAAGGACACCATGGAGATATTAAAGTATCAGTGTTAATTGAAGATTCTAGAATAAGGGGAGTTAAAATAATAGAAGAACAGGAAACACCTGAGTTAATGGAAATTGTCTATGCTAATATTCCAGAGAGGGTTATAAAAGCTAATTCTAGTGATGTAAAGGTTGTAGCTGGTGCAACACTTACAAGTAAAGGATTGATCAATGCTATAGAAGATGCAATAGATAAAGCTAGAGTTAAGGAGTGAACAATTATTGAAAATTGAATATAAAATTGCTTTATTTGTTACTTTACTTCTGACTTTAGTTGTCGGAAGCGTTGGTTTTTTAACATCTGAACAAATAGGAAAAACAGTAGAGACTCAGATGGGTAATAATGCTATGGATATGGCAAGAACAGTAGCTTCATTAGATACTATTGAGGAAATTCTGGCTACAACTAAAGATTATAATGAAATTCAAGAATTAGTAGAAAGTATTCGAAAAGAGACTAGATTTCAGTATATTATTGTTATGGATATGGATGGTATAAAATATTCTTATCCCTATGAAAATGCTTTGGGTAAAGTTTATAGAAGTGGTGGAGAGAAAAGAGTCCTTGAAAATGGTGAGGCTTATGTTTCAGCAGATAGGAATGTATTGATTTCAGCTATAAGGGCATTTGCACCTATATATTACAATGGAGAACAGGTAGGTGCTGTTTTAGTAGGACTTTTGAATGATACTGTAAATAAAGAAATAGCTCCATATACAAATAATTTTAAATTGTTTTTTATGATAGGTATTATTGGAGGAATTGTAGGGGCAGCATTATTAGCTTTTAATATAAAAAAAGCTATATTTGGACTAGAACCTAAAGAAATTGCACTTTTAATGGCACAAAGAGAAATAGTTCTTCAAAGTCTAAAAAATGGTATATTGGCAGTTGATTTAAATGGTGAAATAATGTTATTTAATAAAGCAGCAAAATTAGTGTTCAATTTAAAAGAGGAAGATATAGGGAGAAATATTTCAGAATTTAGTAAAGCGTATATGGATCAGGTTATACAAGTCTTAGACACAAAAGAATCAGTTTATAATAAAGAGATGAAGATAGGATTGAATAAATATATTATATGTAGTCATACATTATTAAAAGATTATAAGGACGACATAGCGGGTGTTGTATCAAGCTTTCAAGATCTAACAGAAGTAAAAGAAATGGCTGAGGAGTTAATAGGAATTAAAAAAATGACTAATGAATTAAGAGCTCAAAGTCATGAATATATGAATAAGCTTCATACAATATCTGGGTTAATTCAGTTAGAAGAATATGATAAAGCTGTTGATTACATATCAGAGTTATCTGAGACAAGAGAAAAAGTAACAAGTAATTTACACAAAAATATTAAAAAATCTTATGTGGCAGGTATATTATTAGCAAAGTATTATAAGGCTAAAGAACTTAGAATTAACTTGGAAATTGACCCTAATTCTTATTTAGAAGAAATACCAGAAAGTATAACAGAAGGTGATATTTGTTCTATTATCGGGAATTTAATTGAGAATGCTTTAGATGAATTAATTAAAATAAATAATGGTAAAATAAATGTAAGTATAAGAACAGATGAGAGTGAGCTTAAAATACTTGTTCAGGATAATGGACGAGGAATTGATAAAGAAATAAAAGATAAGATATTTGAAAGAGGAACAACCACAAAAGAAGGCAACAGAGGAATTGGTTTATGGATAATAAAGCAAATAATAGATAGGGCAGGAGGAAACATTAATATTATAGTAAATCAAGGGACAACTTGGGATATTACAATACCTATGAAGAGGGGTGTATAAAATGATTAATGTATTAATAATCGAAGACGACCCAATGGTTAGAGAGATAAATGAGAAATTTTTAGGAAAAGTTGAAGGGTACAATTTACAGGCAAGTGTTGGGAGTATTGAGGAAGCAAAAGAAGAAATTACTAAAGGCTCTGTGAATTTAGTCTTGCTAGATATGTTTTTATCAAAAGGAGTAGGCCTTGATTTTCTTAAGTGGATTAGAACAAATGAATTGAATTGTGATGTTATATTGATTACTGCAGATAAAAGTATTGAGACAGTGGAGAGCGCATTCCGTTTTGGGGCAGTGGATTACATTATAAAACCTTTTACTTTTAAGAGATTTAAAGATGCATTAGAACAATATAAAAGTAGAAAGGTTAGTTTTACAGAAAAGAAGAATGCTGAACAAGATATTATAGACCAAGTTGTCTTTAAGGAAAATAAAGATAAAGTAAATGTATTTGAAGATATAAAGGATATAAGAGACGTGAAAGGCGTTAGCCAACACACCTATGAAAAAATAATTAATTGTATTGAAAAGATAGGAGATAAAAGTATTACTGCTAAAGAAATTGCTGAATTAGTAGGAGTTTCTAGAATTACAGCTAGAAGATATCTTGATATCTTAGAGAAAGAAGGCAAAGTGGTTTTAGAAATGGAATACGGTAAGATAGGAAGACCTTTAAATAAATATAAATTTAATAATGGATATAAATTTAACAATGATTATGAATAATTAAGTATAACAGAAGGTGTAGGGTTCAATATATTTGAGCACTACACTTTTTTAGTTTTAAGCAATATATTTATAATATAATTTAAAATTGACAAAAAAGAATAAAATATTGCTTAAAAATAAGATGTATTTAGTAATAATGATATTTATTTAACAAAATGAACAATATAAATAATATTAATTTAAATTGAATAAATATTATTTATATTATACAATACATCTGTAGATAGTTAAAAATTAAACAAACTTAGAACTAAGGGGAGGAATTATGAAAAATTTAAAGAAGTTAACATCATTATTATTGGTACTTGTATTAGCAGTATCATTGGTAGCATGTGGATCATCATCTAAAAGTGAATCTACTGTATTAGCCGGTGAAGCAGAAGGTAAGAATGGAATAATTAAAGTAGAGGTTACAGTTGAAGATGCAGAAATTAAGAAGATAGACGTTGTAGAAAGCAATGAATCAGAGTTTACTGATGATGTCTTTGTACAAGTTATTGATAATGTTGTAGAGGCAAATAGTGCTGATATAGATGTTATATCAGGGGCAACTGTTACAAGTACAGCAATATTAGCTGCTGTAGCAGATGCACTTAGTAAATCAGAAGTTGAATTAGTAGCAAACTCAGTAGAGGTTGACGCAGAAATAGTTGAAGATGTTGACACTGAAGTTGTTATTATTGGTGGCGGTGGTGCTGGTCTTACAGCAGCAATTCAAGCTACTGAAGATGGAGCAAAAGTAATTTTAGTTGAAAAAAATGCAATTCTTGGTGGTAATACTAGTTATGCAACAGGTGGATTAAACGCTGCTGAAACTGTATATCAAGAAGAAGCAGGATATGAAGATAGTGTAGAATTATTTGTTGAAGATACTATGAAGGGTGGAGATAACTTAAATAATCCTGACTTAGTACAAGTATTAGCTGAAAATTCTGCAGAAACTGTTGATTGGTTAGTTGAAAGAGGAGCAGATTTAAGTGATGTTGGTATACTAGGTGGAGCTAGCGTTAATAGAGCTCATAGACCTACAGGTGGAGCAGCAGTTGGTAATCACATAGTTGAAGTATTAAGTGCAAAAGCTGAAGATTTAGGAATTGAAATTAGATTAGAAACAAAAGCTGTAGACATAATTTCTGCAGATGGAAAAGTTACAGGAATTAAAGTTGAAGATGCTAAAGGTAATGAGTACGCTATAAATGCAAAAGCTGTTGTTATTGCAACTGGTGGATTTGGAGCTAATCCAGAAATGGTAGTTGAATACAAAGCAGAATTAGAAGGATTCGGAACTACAAATGGTCCTGGTGCTACTGGAGATGCTATTGGTCTTGTTGAGCCATTAGATGTAGAATTAGTTGACATGGAGCAAATCCAAACTCACCCAACTGTAGTACCTGAAAAGAATAAAATGATAACAGAAGCAGTTAGAGGTAATGGAGCTATATTAGTTAATAGAGATGCTAAGAGATTTATTAATGAATTAGAAACAAGAGCGGTTGTATCAGCAGCAGAATTAGAGCAAGAAGGACAAACTGCTTTCTTAGTATTTGATCAAACTGTAAGAGAAAGTTTAAGTGCTATAGAAACATATGCTAAATTAGGATTATTAACAGAAGCAGAAACTTTAACAGAATTAGCTGAAGCTATTGGTGTAGATGGTACTGAATTAGAAAATACAGTTACTACTTATAACACATACGTAGCAGCAGGCGAAGATAAAGATTTTGCAAGAGATAATATGAAAACAGAACTTAATGTTGGACCTTACTATGCTGTAGAAGTTGGACCAGCTGTTCACCATACTATGGGTGGGTTAATGATCAATACTGATACTCAAGTAATAAATAATTCTGGTGATGTTATCGAAGGATTATTTGCAGCAGGAGAAGTTACTGGTGGAGTACATGGTGCTAATAGATTAGGCGGAAATGCTATGGCTGATATCACTACATTTGGTAGAATTGCTGGTACTAATGCAGCAAAATTAGCAGAATAATAATTAATTGAAATATAAAAAATCTCAGAAGATTATCTTCTGAGATTTTTTAATTAAATAGGAAATAATTTCTATTTATGATAAAAGGACAGTGATTTTAGTATTTTAAGCCAAAATCGTATTCATACTGATAATTACCGCCATTATAATCATCCATAATCACTGAATCATCAGCTTGCTCGATTGTTTTCGGCCAAGTCATTGGAAGAGTCCCTTTAAAATTATAATCTCCAAAGATTACATCGGATACTCCATTTCCTTCTGTGCCAGGTAGCCAAGCCATAACAAAAGAATCCCAATCATTGACATAATCATCTATAAGCAAAGGTCTACCAGCTAAGAGTATTGTAACAATAGGCTTATCTAGCTCTTTAACTTTTTCTAGAATATCAATATTACTTTTATAGCCAGTAATACTATCTAGTGTTAATTCTCCATTATCTCCAAATCCTTCAGCATAAGGTTTTTCAGCTAAGACCACCACCACTATATCTACTTCATCTGCTTTTGAGAAAGAAGTAATTAAATTATCACCAAGCTTATCCTTAAAAGCTTGTCTAATAGTGGTTCCAGAAGTTAAATCATTTTCTTCTATACCTTGCCATTCCATTGTCCATCCACCACATTGCAAGCCTAGATTATTTGCACCGGGACCTACTAGTAAAACTTTTTGATCTGTATTTAAAGGAAGGGTATTAGAGTCATTTTTTAATAGTACTAAGGATTCTCTAACGGCTTCACGAGCTAGTTCTCTATGCTCATCATTACCAAGTACATTTTCTTTTGCTTCAGCTAGTGGATTGTCAAATAGATCTAAATCATATTTTAGTTTTAAGAGTCTGTAAACTGCATCATCGATTCTTTCTTCCGATATTTTATTATTGTTTACTGCATCAATAAGTGTATTGTAAACTTCCATCCAATTGTATGGTTGCATTAATAGGTCAATGCCACTGTTTACTGCTAAAATTACTTTTTCTTCTAAAGTGTCTGCGTTTATTTCATTTATGCCATCCCAATCGGATACTACTACTCCTTTAAAACCAAGTTCATCTTTTAATACATCAGTAATTAGATATTTATTTTCATGCATTTTTAATCCGTTAAAGCTACTGAAGGATACCATTACAGTTTTGACTCCATTTGAAATAGCCTCTTTGTATACAGGCAATTGTATAGACCTTAATTCTTCTTCGCTAATTTGCACATTTCCTCTATCAATGAGATAATCTCCTTCACCTGTGCCAAAGGTAGTTTGTCCATCACCTACATAGTGCTTTGCAGTAGCTGCAATATTTTGCTCTTGAAGACCTTCTATGTAGTTTCCGATTAATCCTTCAACTCTTTCAGGGTTTTCACTTAAGCTTTCGTATGTTCTACCCCACCTAATATCCTGCGCAATAGAGACGGCAGGGTAAAAATTCCAATCTAGTCCTGTAGATGCAATTTCTTCTCCAACTGCAGAGCCAATTTGGTACATAAGATCACTGTTGTTTGCAGCACCTAGCCCAATGTTATGAGGAAAAATAGTAGCATCAAGAACATTACTATGACCATGAACTGCATCTATTCCATATATAATCGGTACTTTAGAAGAAGAGCTTAATGCGGCTTCTTGCATTTCGTTGTACATAGTTACCCATCCAACGACAGTATTAGAACTAGGAGTACTACCTCCACCGCTTAGAATGGAACCAATATTATATTTTTTTATTTCTTCAAGAGTTATTTCTCCACGCTCCGCTTGTATCATTTGTCCAACTTTTTCTTCTAGTGTCATTGATTCAATTTTATTTTCGATGTCCTCATTTTTACCAATTTCTAAGTCAGTAGGGTTGCTTTTTAGATTGAATATATTGTTGTTTTTCATGAAAACTGTAATAATAATAAAGATAACGATTACAGAAAGTGATAAGATAAACCATTTATTACGTTTAAATTTAATCATTGTATAAGTCCTCCTAAAATAGATTTTAAAGTGTATATAATTTCTGATGATTAAATTGTAACATTATATTTTGTAGAAGTATATAAAAATCTTAACCGATTAAGATTAAGTGTTTGTCTAGTTCTATTTGAATAAAATGTATTAATAATGTAATATAAGATTTATTAATGATGAATATAAAATGTAACAATTGTTACCGAATTAAAAAATGTAAAGTGTTATTATGATATCAAGATAAAAGTTGACACAGGGATTTTAATTTAAAGAAAATTAAAAAAAAGTAGATTACAATTAAAGCATTTTATTTGAATTGAAAATACTTATATAGAGAAAAATAAAAATACAAAGGAGAAGATTATGAATAATAAATATTTCAGCGTAGAAGATACAATATTTGATATAACAGAAAAATATGAGGAAGCAATTGATTTATTAGTATCAGTAGGCTTTCATAATTTTAAAGAACAAAAAGGAAGAGAAACATTTGGGAAAGCTATTTCACTAGAAAATGCTCTTAAAATGAAAAAAATTAATGTAGAAACATTTGTAGAAGAGTTAATTCAAAATATTGAAAATAATAAATTAAATAGAGATGAAGCTCAAGGAAAAAATAATGTTGGCAAGGAAGCTGATGTAAGAATTGAAGGAATTCTGCCATGTCCTGTAAAGTTACCGTTATTAGAAGGCTTTGATGCTTGGATGGCTGAAAATGACTTAGGTTTCAAAGTTGATTATGAACTAAAATCTGCATCAATGGGTGTAGATTGGCTTAAAGAGTCCTTAGAAAAATCAGAGTCAGCAGATGTACTAGCAGACATATTTATTTCAGCAGGATTTGATCTTTTCTTTGATAAGAACCTTATAGGAAAGTATAAAGAAAAAAATGTTTTTGAAGATATAACAGATTCCGAAAAATACAATAAAGATTTTGAAAATGATTATATAAGCTTAAAAGATCCAGATAAAGAGTACTCTATGATTGGTGTTGTACCAGCTGTTTTCTTAATTAATAGAGATGAACTTGGTGATAGAAAAATGCCAACTAGTTGGGAAGATGTTTTAAGTCCAGAGTTTGAAAATAGAGTAAGTCTTCCTATAGGTGATTTTGATTTATTTAATGCAATACTACTTAATATTTATAACAAATATGGTGAAGATGGCGTTAAAAGATTAGGAAAAAGTTTATTTAAGAGTATGCATCCATCACAAATGGTTAAATCACATATAGGAAAAATGGATAAACCTATAGTAACAATTATGCCGTATTTCTTCACTAAAATGACTAAAAATGGTGGACCGATGGCTGCTGTATGGCCAAAAGACGGAGCAATAATTAGTCCAATATTTATGCTTACTAAAAAAGATAAGAAAGATAAAATTAAGCCAATAGTTGATTTCTTTGCATCAAAGGGAGTAGGAGAAATACTTTCACATAATGGTAGATTTCCAAGTGTACACCCAGAACTAGATAATATGATTACAGCAGAAAATAAATATATGTGGGTTGGTTGGGATTTTATTAAAAATAATGATATTGGTGCTTTAATTAAGCACTGTGAAGATATGTTTAACGAAAGTGTAAAGGGGGTACAATAAATGAATTTAATAACTGTTTCAGGGCCACCTTCATCAGGGAAGACATCAATTATTATTAAAACAATAAATTCTTTACATCAAAGAGATTTAAAGGTTGGAGTCGTAAAGTTTGATTGTTTATATACAGATGACGATGTGTTATATGAAAAAGCTGGAGTTCCAGTAAAAAAAGGGTTGTCAGGTTCACTTTGCCCAGACCACTATTTTGTAAGTAATATTGAAGAAGTAGTTCAGTGGGGTGTAGATCTTAAGTTAGATGTTTTAATTACAGAAAGTGCAGGACTTTGTAATAGATGTTCCCCTTATATAAAAGATGTTAAAGCAATATGCGTTATAGACAATTTAAGTGGTATAAATACACCTAAGAAAATAGGGCCAATGCTTAAATCAGCAGATATAGTTATTATCACAAAAGGAGATATAGTATCTCAAGCTGAAAGAGAAGTATTTGCATCAAGAGTTCACTCAGTAAATCCTAAAGCTATAACAATGCATATAAATGGACTTACAGGTCAAGGAGCATACGAACTTAGTACATTACTTTATGATGAAAAAGATAATATAGATACTGTAAAAGGTAAAAAATTAAGGTTCTCAATGCCTTCAGCACTTTGCTCTTATTGCTTAGGTGAAACTAGAATTGGAGAAGACTTCCAGATGGGTAACGTTAGAAAAATGGACTTAGGAGGAAAAAATGATTAATTATAAAGATATAGAAAATAAAACACTTCCGAATATTGAAAAAGAATACCCTTTTATTACTTCATTTTTCGAATCTAATAAACTAGTAGTTGAAGGAAATGAGAATACTACATTAAATGAATATTTTAATAGTTTTAGTGAAGAAGAGATTGAAGAATGGGCTATAGACATTGACAAAATAAAAGAAGATATGATTATTTTTATAAATGAAATGTTATCATTCCTTGGAGTTGAAGAAGATAAGGGAGTGAATTCCTTAACTATCCTTCCAGGGCAAGATAAGAGTGGAAATAAAGAGAATTTCGAAGAGTTAACCATAAATAAGAGTGAGATAATTTCAATAGTAGGGCCTACAGGTTCAGGAAAAAGCAGATTACTTGCAGATATAGAATGGACAGCTACAAAGGATACTCCTACAAATAGAACTATATTGATTAATGGAGATATCCCTGATAAAAAATGGAGATTTTCTTCATCAAACAAATTAGTAGCCCAATTATCTCAAAACATGAACTTTGTAATGGACCTAACAGCAAGAGAATTTATAGAATTACACGCTAAAAGTAGGATGGTTGAAGAAGAGGAAGAAGTAATAGAGAAAATAATTGAGGCAGCTAATCATTTAGCAGGTGAAAAGTTTGATTTAGAAACACCAATTACAAGCTTGAGTGGTGGTCAATCAAGAGCATTAATGATTGCAGATACAGCTATTTTAAGTACATCACCAATAGTTTTGATAGATGAAATCGAAAATGCAGGAATAGATAGAAAAAGAGCTTTAAATTTACTTGTAAGTAAAGAAAAGATAGTTTTGATGGCAACTCATGATCCGAGTCTAGCACTTATGGCTGATAAGAGGATTGTAATCAAAAATGGTGGTATTCACAAGGTTATTGAAACAGATAAAAAAGAAAGAGAAATATTAGTTCAATTAGATAAATTGGATGCTATAACTAGTAAGCTTAGAGCAGAACTAAGAGCTGGAAATAGTTTGAAGGCAGAGGATATAGTTTTATAAGACAATGCACAATTCACAATGTACAATGCACAATTAAGTTCAAAGGAAAAGTTCAAGAGATAAGATTAAAGCAATGCACAATTCACAATGTACAATGCACAATCAAGTTCAAAAGATAAGTTCAAGAGATAAGATTAAAGCAATGCACAATTCACAATGTACAATGCACAATCAAGTTCAAGAGATAAGTTCAAGAGATAAGATTAAAGCAATGCACAATTCACAATGTACAATGCACAATCAAGTTCAAGAGATAAGATTAAAGCAATGCACAATTCACAATGCACAATGCACAATCAAGTTCAAAAGATAAGTTCAAGAGATAAGATTAAAGCAATGCACAATTCACAATGTACAATGCACAATCAAGTTCAAGAGATAAGTTCAAGAGATAAAAGACAAGTTCAAGAGATAAAAGAGAAGAGATAAAAGAGAAGAGATAAGATACAATAGACAAGACATAACAGACAAAAGACAAAAGACAAGAATAAAAGATAAGTGCACAACAATGTTGATATTAGAGACAGTATGCGGTTTATAGTGGTGTTGTGTGTGTAAGAGAATCTAGGTTTTTAAGCTTAAGCATAGATGGTGATTATTGGGTAAGGTTTTCGTAACATAAGATACGGATTTTATATTTGATTTAGTTTATAATTATAAGGACTTACAAAATAGTAAATAGTGAATTATATATGTATCATTGAATGAGTTTCAAAGTAGGAACTTTTAACTAAAAGAAGAGAGGAGCAATAAATATGAGCGAAAATGTACACGCAGGATGTTCAGGAGAGTTTGAAAATGGTAAGCAAACAGTAGATAAGGTTAGAATGATGGGTTTTAATACTCAGTTTATGCCGATAGCATTAACTATTAATTGTGAAGAATGTGGAGATACTTTTGAGATGGAAACTTTTGAAAGCAAATGTCCAAAATGTGGCATGGTATATGGGGTAACCCCTTGTCATGCTCACGATCCAGAGAGTGTAAAACCGGCAGGTATTGACTACTAAAAATTAAGTTGAACCAAAAAAGGACAGGTACTATCATATAGTAACCTGTCCTTTTTATACTATACCACCTAAATATGCCCGAAATGGAATTGAACTGAGATTTATATTAATAATAAGAAATATTTAGTAATAATGAAGGCGTAACTTTAGATATAAAAATATTTTAATAAAATTTTAAGAATTAATGATATAATTTAATTACAATGATTTATGGGCAGTTGGATTGGAGGAGATTTGTTGAATACAGTAACATGGATTGCAATTTATATGCCATTATTTATTTTATTTTTTATTATTCTTCCTCAGCAGAGACAAGTAAGAAAAGTTTTATTAATAAAAAAGAAAAGGATGGGATTAAAAAAAATGACAAACGAAATTTTGCAAAAGTATATAGGAACTACATGTACAATATCAACAGGTTCTTTTGGAACGGCGCTAGTTGGAGAAATTATCACTATAAATGAAAACTGGATTGAAGTTCAGACAAAAAAAGGAATAGAACTTATTAATGCGGAGTTTGTACAAAGTATTAAGATTAAGAAATAAAGTATATTAGAAGACTATAAATAGAAACTTATTTATAGTCTTCTTTTAAGATTAAACATTACATAATCAATGGAATACTGATAAACAGTTTTAAAATCTGGTGCCTGGTAGCCAGAGTTTTTATTTTTGATCCAGCTCATTGTGCAAATTGTAAGAAATTCTTAAGAATTATGTTTATTTCTTTTAATAATCACTTAGTATTATTGAATTAGGAGAATTAAAGATATACCAGTGTCCGACTAGCATTAATTTATATTGAAATGGTATATCAAACTAACTCAAAATAGGGGAGATATTATGAGTACAATGCAAATAAATAGAAAATTAACAAGGATAGAGAAAAGAAAAAGAAAATCCGGCTTTTTTCATAAGTTGATAATTACAATCATTACTATTATGGTAGTTGTTTCTTATTATAATTATAATGAAAATCAACAATGGGAAAAGGGTGCTTATAATTCTATAGTGTCAGAAAAAATGTATAACTCTATGGGAAATTTAGGAGATAGGTTATTAGCATATAATGCAGCTGTAGACTTAAATGGAGGAAGTTCAGCTAATACTTGTGTTTATTTTGTATCAGAAGTTCTTAGAATGAATGGAGAATATGTGGACAATAGTATTTGTAACACACTAGAATTGTTAGATGTATTGAACGAGAAGGGTTGGAAACGAGAATATGACTATAGCAAACTAAAGCATGGAGATATTTGCTTTACGACGGATATAAATTTAAATGATGATGGTAAACCAACACATACTTATATATTTATGGGGTGGGTAGAAGAAGGTAACTATGACTATGCATACATATGTGATAATCAGGCAAAAGATTATGAGGGTAAGATATATCACATTAGAAATCTTGCAAATGTAGAAGAGGTTGATGGTAATACAAAAGAACCTTTTAGCTTTTTTATGTATAGGAAAAATACTTTTCCTATACATAAAAAATGAAGGGGTGCAGGGGAAGTATTTCCCCGCTTCTTTCAGGAGGGTGATCAGACGCGTCAGCGGCTGCCTACGGGAACCTAAGGTTCCATAGCGAAGCAGCTTTGCTGCTTTTTATGTATAAGGATAATTCGATATTTACTTTTTAATATAGAATAATTGTATATCACTTTTGAAGAAGGAGAATTTTTATGAGTAATAACATAAAATGTTTGATAGATTTTGTAGTGCTTGGATTAATATATTATATTTTATTTTTTAAAGGGTGGAAAAGTAAAGGAAAAGATAAATTGTTTATAAACACTCTGATGTTTGTATATGTATCTTTTGTTATGTATTATACGCTAATGCCAATTATAGTGTCACTTCCATTTATTTTTAACCATCCCTATGTGCCAATGAATATGCATCTTTTCGTAGATTATTTTTATAATATAAGGGGTTCAGAACGTCAAATTTTACTCAATATCATTATGATGATGCCATTTGGATTCCTATTTCCCATTGTTAAAAAGAAAAAATTATGGTCTTGTGCATTATATACATTTTTATTTAGTTTGGGAATTGAAATAATTCAGCCCTTATTAAGTGGTTCTAGGGTATCAGATATTACTGATTTAGTAACAAATACAGTTGGTGGTATTTTGGGTTATGTTGTATATATGATTTTTAAGCCATTAGTGGAAGCGATAATAAATAATCTGAAACTTAAAACTGCTAATTAGAATAATGTTGAATTATAAACATTATTTTAAAACAAAATATAAATGTTATAATAATGACGTGAGGGGTGAGAAGATTGACAGAGTACAATATTTTAGTAGTAGATGACGAAGAGGAAATTAGAGAAGCTATAGAGATATATTTAAGAAATGAAGGTATGAAAGTTTTTAAGGCTGAAGATGGGATAGAGGCCTTAAAAATCTTAGAGGCTGAAAAAATACAGTTAATATTAATGGATATTATGATGCCCAAAATGGATGGAATTAGAGCTACATTTAAAATAAGAGAAAGTAATCAGATTCCAATAATAATGCTTTCAGCCAAATCAGAAGATACTGATAAAATACTAGGACTAAATATTGGAGCTGATGATTATATTACAAAACCATTCAATCCTTTAGAGCTAGTCGCAAGAGTCAAATCTCAATTGAGAAGATATGTGGATTTTGGAGAGCAGAAAGTAGAAAATGAGGAAATAGTAGTTAGAGGACTATCGTTAAATAAAAGCACAAAGACTGTGACAATACATGATAAAGAAATAAGACTTACATCTACTGAGTACAAGATATTAAAATTGCTTATGGAGAATAAAGGCAGGGTATTTTCAATAAAGGAATTATATGCAAGAGTTTGGGAAGAAGATTTTTATAATGCAGAGAACACTGTTTCAGTACATATTAGAAGAATTAGAGAAAAGATTGAAATAAATCCAAAGGAACCAGAATATTTAAAGGTGGTATGGGGAATTGGCTATAAAATTAAAGAATAGATATTTTAAAATTGTACTTTTTATTATAAGTGTATATATGGTGGCTTTTTCATTGATAGCTGCTTTTGATGTTGACTCTAATAGAAGATATCTTGATAAAGAAATATATTTTAGTACTCAACAATTTCAAACGGAATTGGAAAGAAGTTTTACTGATATAAGAAAGCTTATAGAGAACGATGAGATTAATGATGTAAATATTAATGAAGAAATGAATAATAATTTTATTAAATATTATATAGAGGATAGTCAGGGTAATGTAGTATATAGTGATTTCAAGGAAGGGACAGACATTTCGGATTTATCTAAAGATGAATTTGTCTATATGATGAATTTAGAGAACAATAGGTATTATTATATCAATGAATGGTTTTATGAAAATGATTTTGAAGGTGTTTTTTTTGTTCAAAAAGGTTTTGGTGGTAATGATGATGTTATAAAAGACTATAATTATTATCTTTCTCTAAGAGAAAGAGTAATTAAAGAAATTATTTTAGGAAGTATAGCTTTTATAATGGGAATAATTATTTTGATTTATACTAAGAAAAAATATAATTTCAAAATAAAGCAGTTTAAGTACGTTGAGAATATTAAGAATAAATATCAAGATAAGCCCATAGACCTAAGAATAGCTATATTTTTAATAATTTTATTTATAATAAAAATGTGGCTAAATAATATAAATTTCTTTTATTTTCCTATAGGAATAAGGCATTCACTGATACTAAATTTAGTATCTATATATGTTATATATGTAGTATTTAGTATAAGCAATTTTATAAGTGTGATAGTAAAAGATAAAGAACTTAATAAAGAGTTGAACAAAAGTTTTATAAATATGATTAGAATTAATATTATAGATTGCTTTAGAAATATAAAGACAGTAATTAAGGTACTTTTAGTTTTAGGTTGTACAGTTTTTTTTGGAATTATGATAGGTGTTGTATTATCATATTCGGGAGATGGATTTCCGGTAATTTATATACTGGTATATTTAATTTTCATACCGTATTATTTAGTAAAAAAATTAGGATTATTTAATAGAATAGTTGAAGCTAGTAGAGGGACTTCTCTAGTTAAATTAACATATGAAATGGATAAAAGTGGTGAAGGGTCTTTGTACGAATTAGCTTCTAATATAAATAACATGAAAGAAGAATATGAAAAATCAGTAGACAGTCAAGTTAAAAGTGAAAGATTAAAAACTGAATTAATTACTAATGTATCTCATGATTTGAAAACTCCACTAACTTCAATAATAAATTATGTTGATTTCTTGAAAAAAGAGGATTTATCCCCTGAGGAAAGATTAAAATATATTAATGTTATTGATACGAAATCGCAAAAGCTCAAGGTGCTAATAGAAGATTTATTTGAAGCATCAAAAATGTCTAGTGGGAACGTTGAGTTTAATATTGAAAAAATAGATATAGCGGCTATTTTGAGTCAAGCTTTAGGAGAGATGAATGAGAGGATTAAGAGTTCTTCACTTATATTTAAAGTTGATATACAGGATGAAAGTATATATCTGAATTTAGATGGTAATAAAACTTGGAGAGTTATAGATAATTTATTAAACAATATACTAAAATACTCAATGCCAAATACAAGAGTATATGTTGAACTTAAGGATTTTGAAGATTTTGTGACAATAACAATGAAAAATATTTCGTCTTATGAAATGAACTTTGATGAGAACGAGATTTTTGAGCGGTTTAAAAGAGGAGATAAAGCTAGAAACACTGAAGGTTCAGGACTTGGACTTGCAATTGCAAGAGATATAGTTGAGCTTCAAGGGGGAAGTATGAATATTTCTATAGATGGAGATTTGTTTAAAGTGGTGGTTAGTTTTCATAAAAACATATAAAATCATTAGCAATTAGCAATTAGCAATTAGCAATTAGCAATTAGCAATTAAGGTGGATTATAAGATATATCTTATGATGCGTAAAATTTTTGAATTAATTTATTATAGGGAGATAACTATGTATATTATTGATATTAATTCGGAACCTAAAGATAAAGTTTATAGAGATTTAATCAATTTAGCTTTTAAAGTTTGTGACGAGTTTATTTTGGTGGTAAGAAAAGACTTTAAATTATCTAATGAAGCTAGTTCGATAATGGACAAATTACAACCGTATTTGAAGAAAGTAAAAAAACAAAATGAATGGCCAGGTACTTGGAGTGCCAGGGAAGTAAAAGTACATTATTATGAAATGGATGAGAGAGCCAAAGAAATTCTAAAACAAGAAGCTAACTCATTATATTCTTGGATGCAACCAAATAAACCAGAAGATTTATGTTTTTTAAAGAACGGGGAGCCGTGGTTAATAAATACTGCACACGAAGGTGAAAGCTATATATTAATTAGCGATAAAAAAGAAATTGATGGATTAGAGAAAATAGATGGATTGAAGATTTCTATAGAACAATACTCTAATAAATAAGTAATGAGATGTGTTTAAAAGAGCTGCCCAGTGGTATAATTATGATAGAGATGTTAATTTAAAGGAAGTGATAAAATGGACAATTCTAGTTTAAATAATAATTCTGTTAAAGTAGATAATAGTGATGACTTGCTAATTAAGACTAAAGAGTTTATTGATAGAATAGATAAAAAATATCCTATCAAATTTGCATACCTTTTTGGATCTTATTCTAGGGGAGATAACAATAATAATAGCGATATTGATTTGGCCATATATTTTAAAAATAAATACTCTGATATAGAAGACGTGTTTAATAGAGGAACTATTATTGAAGAAGCTAAATTATTATTTAGTAAAAATGTAGATATTGTTTCTTTAAATAATGCGCCGCTATTATTAAAATATCAAATTATACATGATGGTATTGTTATTAAAGACTCAATTGATAGAGCTTCCTTTGAATCTTTGTATTTAAGGATGTATTTTGATTTTAAATATTATTCAGATACTTATGATGAAATGATGATAAATAATATTAAAAAAGATAATTATTTTTAAGGAGGGCTAAATGGTAAGGAGAGAAGTTGTTTTAGTAAGATTGGATAAGCTTAAAGAATATATGAAAACTATTGAAGAGATTAGCCTTAGTTCGAAAGAAGAGTATATAAAGAATCCTTTGTTATACGGTTCATGTGAAAGATTTTTACATTTGGCTATTGAGTGTATTTTAGATATTGGTAATCATATAATTACTGACCAAGGATATAGAAAACCTGATAATAACAGAGATATTTTTGAGGTATTAAACGAAAATAGTGTTATTAATAATGATTTAAAGGAGAATTTATGTAATATGGCTAGTTTTAGAAATATATTAGTTCATGATTACTTAAACTTAAATAGAGGAATGGTATATAACATAATTAAAAATAATATGGATGATATAAGAAAATTTGTTGCTATAATTGCAGATTATATTTAAGTAGAAATCAATTTTTATAGATATATAAATAACTATATAGAAAATAGATGAAAAAAGCTGAGATTTTCAGCTTTTTTTATTTTTGTAACATATGTTACGGATTTGATATGAAATTTACCGTATAATGAAGACAGTGTTAGAGCAAGGCACAATGCGCAGTGCACAATCAAAAAAAATATATGAAATAAAATACAAAAGCATAAGATGAAAATTTACACAAATGAGGAGTAATTATTTATGAACTTTATGGATTCAATAAAGAATATTTTTAATAAAAAAGAGGAGGCAACAAATATGAGTATGTTTTGTTATCAATGTCAAGAAGCAGCAAAAGGAACTGGTTGTACAATACAAGGGGTATGCGGTAAGAAGCCAGAAGTAGCTAATCTTCAAGATTTATTAATGTATACAGTAAAAGGAACAGCCCTTTTAGCAGAAATGGGAAAAGAAGCAGGAGTTAAATTCCCTAAGAATGATTACTTCACAATGACTGCTTTATTTATGACAATCACTAATGCAAACTTCAATGATGAAACATTTGTTGAGAAGATTAAAGAAGGTTTAACTCTAAGAGAAGAAATGAAAAAAGAATTAGAAGCAAAAGGTGTATCTTTAGATAACTTACATGACTGTGCTACTTGGTCTGCTGAAACAAAAGTAGCTATGGAAGCAAAAGCTGATTCAGTTCAAGTTGGAGTACTTTCAACAGAAAACGAAGATGTAAGATCTTTAAGAGAATTAATTATATATGGTCTTAAAGGAATGGCTGCATATGCAGAGCATGCTTATAACTTAGGACAAGTTAATCAAGAAGTATTTGATTTCACAACAAAAGCTCTTGCAGCAACTTTAGATGATTCATTAACAGCTGATGAGTTAGTAGCTCTTACATTAGAAACTGGTAAATTTGGTGTGGATGTAATGGCATTATTAGATGGAGCAAACACTGGTGCTTATGGTAACCCAGAAATCACAGAAGTAAATATTGGAGTTGGAAATAAACCAGGTATATTAATATCAGGGCATGATTTAAAAGATCTAGAGCAATTATTAGAGCAAACAAAAGGAACTGGAGTAGATGTTTATACTCACGGAGAAATGCTTCCAGCTCACTACTACCCAGCATTCAAGAAATATGATAACTTTGTAGGAAACTACGGAAATGCTTGGTGGAAACAAAAAGAAGAGTTTGAAACATTTAACGGACCTATTCTTTTCACTACAAACTGTATAGTACCACCAAAGAAAGACCATATGGCAAGAATTTATACAACTGGAGCATCAGGTTTCAAAGGATGTACTCATATAGAAGCTGATGAAAATGGTAAGAAAGATTTTACACAAATCATCGAACAAGCTAAAACATTAGCAGCACCAATAGAAATAGAAACAGGATCAATTGTAGGTGGATTTGCACACGCTCAAGTATTTGCTTTAGCTGACAAAGTTGTAGATGCAGTTAAAACTGGAGCAGTTAAGCAATTCTTCGTAATGGCTGGTTGTGATGGAAGAATGAAATCAAGAGATTACTACACTGATTTTGCAAAGCAAATTCCTGAAGATACAATAATATTAACAGCAGGTTGCGCAAAATATAAATACAATAAATTAGACTTAGGAGATATCGGTGGAATTCCAAGAGTATTAGATGCTGGACAATGTAATGATTCATACTCACTTGCAGTAATCGCTCTTAAATTAAAAGAAATCTTCGAGTTAAATGATATAAATGAATTACCAATATCTTATAACATAGCTTGGTATGAGCAAAAAGCTGTAATAGTATTGCTTGCTTTATTATACTTAGGAGTTAAGAACATCAAGCTTGGACCTACATTACCTGCATTCTTATCACCAAACGTAGCTAATGTATTAATAGATACATTTGGGATTAATGGAATAGGTACTGTAGAAGAAGATATCGAGCAATTCTTAGGATAATCAATATTTCCTGAAGAAGTATTTAAAATGGCCCATAATTAAACCACAACAATATATAAGATTTATTGAAAAAGCAGCGGAGTTTCCGTTGCTTTTTATTTTTGTAATTATTTATGTATAAAATAGAGTAAAGAAAGCAAATAAGTAGAATAAAATCAGTATTGTATTAGTAATAAATTAGTAGTAAAATAGTATAAAATTCATTAAATTGAACATACTTAAAATATAGGAGGGGTCTTTATTTATGAATGATTTAATAAATAGTTTTAATAAAAGATATTTAACAAAACAAGAGATTGAATATCGTATACCTAGAAATATAAACATAAATGATTTTTGGAATAAATTAATGGATACAAGAAAGAATTCTAAAATTGAGATACCACTTATAGACCAATCTAATATGAAATTTTGGTATAATTTAACGGATGAAATAAGTAAGGCTATTGATATAATAGATGATTCTGCTACTGAGGATTTATTTAAATCAGTACCAATAGATATAGAAGCATCAGTTATTGCCGATGCGTTGATTGATGAAGCATTTAACTCAAGTGTTATAGAAGGTGCTTTTTCAACTAGGAGAAGGACTAAAGAGATGATAGAAAAAAATCTTCAACCTTCAAATAAAAGTGAGATTATGATAATAAATAATTATCGTGCTTTACGATATATATTAGATCACTTAGATGAGCCATTAAATGAAGAGGTTATATTATCAGTGAACAGTTTGCTTACAAAAGATACACTTATTAAAGAGGATATTATTGAAAAATATAGGACAGATACAGTATATGTTTGGGATACTAAAACTAAGAAACCTACATATACAGCGCCTCCACATGAGCAAGTTCAAGAATTAATGGATTCATTACTTGAATTTATTAGTGAGAATAATAAATATCACCCTGTTATCAAAGCTTGTATAATACATTTTTATTTTGTTTATATTCATCCGTTTTTTGATGGTAATGGACGGACTGCTAGAGCAATTTCATATATGTATTTAATTCAAAATGGATATAATTTTTTTAAATTCTTTTCTATTTCAAGTGTAATTAATGAAGAAAAGAAAAAGTATTATGAAGCTATTGAAAATACAGAAATATATGAAAGTGATATGACTTATTTTATTAAGTACTATGCTAATATGATTGTACGTTCTATCGATAAAACAAAAAATAATTTCAATAAAGAATTTGGAAGAAAACTATTAAAAGATACATTAGAGAAGTCAGGAATTGTATTAAATAAAAGGCAAACTAGAATTATTAATTATTTTATTACTAATGAAAAAAACTTCATAACAATTGAAGATTATAGAAAAAGATTTAAGATATCATATGAGACAGCGAGAACCGATTTGCTTGACTTAGAAACTATAGGCTTTTTCAGAAAAGCTAAAAGAGGAAAAAAATCTATATTTATTTTTAATGATATAAATAAAATAATTAGAAATATTAAGAATGATTTTATACTTTAATATTTATTTCTGATTTTATATCCATTAAATCTTTTATCTACTGAGTCATTAATTGAGCAAGTATAATTCTTTTCTTTCTCTGAATTTAGAAAAGTAAAGGCTAATGGTAAATCAGTATTTGATATAATTGTATTCATGGAGAGAATTCCTTTGTTTGCATAATTGTAGTGATTCAATTATGTAAAATGTAGGATTGTTCTTACATTTTTTATAAAGAGGATACTGAAATCACAGGATAGCGCATTAAAATACAAGTTCGAAAATTGAGTTACTAAATTGTCTAATTTCACAACAAATAAGTGGTTAATAAAAATGAGTAATTCAGTTCATACAATAGTACAAAGATATTTAATATTATCAGGTAGTTTGAAAAAATATTCTGTAGATGCAATAAAAGAGCATAAAGCAATTTTAGAAGCAATAAAGGAAAATAATTTTATTAAAGCTAAAGAATTAACAAGTAATCATATAAGTTTTGTGAAAGAAAGAATTCTGAAATAGATTTCTTTTAGATAATAATTGTATACAAATACAATGGAGGGGTTTTATGAGTAATTTATATAAGGAAATAGAAAACTTGACTATCGAATTAGTAAATATACCAAGCGTTAATAATACAAAAGGGGAAGTGGATTTAGCAAATAAAATCTATAAGTATATTAGCCAGATAGATTATTTTAAAGAGAATGAAGATTTAATATGGAAACAACCATTAAAAGATGATGCTTTAGGAAGAATGAATATAATTGCACTATTAAAAGGCAATGGGAATAAATCAAATAAGACAATAATACTACATGGTCATATGGATACTGTTGGTGTAGAAGATTTTGGAGAACTAGCAAAATATGCTTTTGACCCATTAACATTAGAAGAAAAAATGAAAGAAATGAATTTGGATACAGATGTTAAAAAGGATTTAGAGAGCGGAGATTGGATGTTTGGACGGGGATCTAATGATATGAAATCCGGTGTAGCTGCTCATTTGGTTTTATTAAAGGAATTATCAAAGAATAGAGATAAATTAAACGGTAATATTTTATTTATGTCCAATCCTGTTGAAGAAAATCAACATACAGGAATTATTGAGTCAGTTGAATTTTTAGAAAAACTTAAGGAAAAAGAAGAGTTAGAATATGTTGTAGCAATTAATAATGATTATACTACTGCATTATATCCCGATGACCCTAGTAGGTACATTTATTTAGGGGCAGTTGGTAAGCTACTACCTTGTTATTATATTGTAGGTAAAGAAACACATGTAGGGCAATGTTTTGAAGGTTTAGATCCCAATTTAATAGCATCAGAGTTAGTTAGACTTATTAATCTCAATAGTGATTTATGTGATGAGTACGAAGGAGAATTCACCTTGCCTCCAGCTGCTCTAAAAGTTACTGATTTAAAGTCTAGTTATAATGTACAAATGCCTTTCGCTTCTTATGTATATTTTAATTATTTTGTACATGATGCATCAGTAGATGAAATTACTAATATTTTATTACAAAAAGGAAAGATAGCCTTCGAAAATGTAATTGAATATTTAAGTATTCAATATAAAAATTATTGTGAAAAAGTTAATCAAGAATATAAACCATTAAAATGGGAAGCTAAAGTTACAACTTTTGAAGAATTATATAATAGGGTAAAAATAGAGATTGGAGATGAACTTGATACAATAATATACGATATAACTAAGGGATTAAAGGATCAAGGATGTGATACTAGGGAAATTGGCCTTCAAGTTGTTAAAAAGGTAAAACAATTAAGTTCTGAAAATGAACCAGAAGTAATTCTTTATTATTCGCCACCTTATTGTCCACATAATACTTTAAAAGAAAATAAAAATCCTCAATTAATAAAAATTTTAGAAGAGGTTGTAGATGAGGTTGGTAAAGAAGAAAATGAAGACTTCAAAGTTATGAAATTTTTCCCTAGTTTATCAGACAGTAGTTATTTAAAAATTGATGATGAGGAAGAATCTATAGACACATTGATTGCAAATTTTCCAAGTTATAAAGAGATATATAATATACCAGTTAAAGAAATCAAAAAGATAAATATTCCTGCAATAAATTTAGGTTGCTATGGTAAGGATGCTCATAAATCTACAGAGCGAGTTTATAAACCTTATTCATTTGGAGTGTTACCAAAACTATTAAAAGCAACAATAGATAAAATTTTGAATACGAGTTTATAGGGGATTGAAGATGGAGAAAATATACTAAGAAACAGGTGATTAAATGAAATGCAATGTACTTGTAAATATTTTAGATGAATATAATGAGAAAAATATACTAGCTACCTATTATTTTAAACCAGAGAAGGTAATTTTTCTTTCTGCAAAGAATAGTATAGATAAAAATGTTTGTGCCGATGTGGAAAAATTCTATCAATATAAAGGGCTAAAATTAAAAACTGAATTTATTGAGGTTGAAGAAATTGATTATGAGAATATAAAAAAAATTATTTCTAATTACGAAAGAGAAGATACTATAATAAATTTATCTAGTGGTGAAGGTGTATTGCCGATAGTCACCAATAAGGTGGCTTCGTTACTAGAGTTTACATCATGTTATATAGATGATGAAAAGGAAAAGATATTCATACTAGGTACATCAGATATGAAGGTAATTGAAGATGAGTTTTATGATTTTACTGTGCGTGATTTTATTAACTTTACTGGTGGGAAAATTATTGTTGATGAAAGTGATAAATTAAAAGATAAAACAATAACTATGATTACTAATTTTATAGTATATAATTTCTCAGAATGGAGAAAGATAAAAGGGGATTTGATTAATCCTAGGATTTTTAGACATGATAGAAATGTTAATAATAGAGTTATAGTCAATTTTAAATTATTATCATCTTATAAGAAAAGTTTGTTAAATTCCTTTTTTATATTTTTGGAAGAAAACAAGATTATGACAAAAGGAAAGCTTAAAAATGATATAATCTTTTTAGATTTTTATAATCATAAATATAAGGACTTTATTTTTAAAACAGGTACTTGGCTTGAGATTTTTACACATGAAATTGTTAAAGGGATAGATTCGATTAATAGTGTGGAAAATGGCGTTTTATTTCTTTGGGATTCAGATGATAGAATTGTAAGAAATGAAGCCGATGTATTAGCTACTACTACAAATTCTACTTTGTTTTATATATCTTGTAAGGATACAGCCTACTATGATGTAGATGATTTAAATGATATACAGGTTTATTCAGAAAAGTTATCTGGAGATGATGTAAAAAAAATATTAGTTACTACATATGAACCTAGCAAAAGGAGTACTTTAGAAAGGGCTAAGCAAATGGATATTGAAGTGATTATTTTTGATGGGGATGTAGATAAATTTAGAAATGAATTAGAAAAAATTATAAGGTAACTAAGAGCATCGGGTAGAGTAGATGGCAATTAACAAACTACGCTATTCGGTGTTTTGTTATAACTTAAGAATTGTATAGTTTTGTAGAGTATAAATGGTATAAAAACTTCTTAAACCCAACTTAATAAATAGGGTTTACAAAGTTAATAATTTGAGGTATACTTATTTTATAAAGATTAAAAGGTTTTCATAAGAAAATAAAATAAAAAATAAAATAAAAAATGATGGACTAATGGAATTAGGATATCAAATTAGGAGGGTTTATTAATGGAAGTTTTTACAGGGATTGAAAAGATTAAATATGAAGGTGCTAAGTCAACTAATCCTTTAGCATTTAAATACTATGATGCAGAAAAGGTAGTGGCTGGTAAGAAAATGAAGGATCATTTACGTTTTGCTATGAGTTATTGGCATACATTAACAGGAGCTGGTAATGACCCATTTGGTATGGCTACTATGGAACGTCCTTATGATAATTTAGATGGAATGGAATTATCAAAAGCTAGAGTTGAAGCTGGATTCGAATTTATGCAAAAACTTGGCATCGAATATTTTTGTTTTCATGACCTTGATATTGCACCAGAAGGTAATTCTTTACAAGAAAAATTAGATAATTTAGATGTTATAGTTGATTTAATAGAAGAGAAGATGAAAGAAACTGGTATTAAGTGTTTGTGGGGTACATCGAATGCATTTAGTCACCCACGTTTTATGCATGGAGCATCTACTTCTCCAAATGCTGATGTATTTGCTTTTGCAGCAGCACAAGTTAAAAAAGCTTTAGAAATAACAAATAGACTTAAAGGCGAAAACTATGTATTTTGGGGTGGACGTGAAGGTTATGAAACATTGCTTAACACAGATGTTGCCTTAGAAAATGATAACTTTGCAAAATTCTTAAGAATGGCTAAAGATTATGCTAAAAAGATTGGTTTCGATGGTCAATTCTTAATAGAGCCAAAACCAAAAGAGCCAACAAAACATCAATATGATTTTGATACAATGACTGTTTTAGGATTTTTAAGAAAATATGATCTAATTGATGATTTTAAATTGAATATAGAAGCAAACCACGCAACTTTGGCAGGACATACTTTCCAACATGAATTGAATATGTGTAGAATTAATGGGGTGTTAGGGTCTATCGATGCTAATCAAGGAGATATGTTACTTGGCTGGGATACAGATCAATTCCCTACAAATATATACGATTCTACAATGTGTATGTATGAAGTACTTAAAAAAGGCGGAATTGCACCGGGTGGACTGAACTTTGATGCCAAAGTACGTCGTGGATCTTTCCAAGCTGATGATTTATTTATTTCATATATTGTAGGAATGGACACATTTGCTAAAGGCTTATTGGTTGCAAATAACTTATTAGAAGATAGAGTATTAGAGGATTTTGTTGAGGATAGATATTCTTCTTATAAAGATGGTATAGGAGCTAAAATTGTAGCAAATGATACTGATTTTGAAGAATTGGCAGCTTATGCTTTAAAGAATGATCAAATTAAGAATAAATCTGGACGTCAAGAATTATTAGAAGATGTTGTAAATAGATATATATATTCTGCTGAATAAGAAATTTTTATTGATTTAGATAGCTTTAGATTAATAAATATCGTATCTTCCTTAAGTGAATATCTTTACTTAATATTATTATACTTTTCAATAGACAAGAAGGCTAAATAGGTCTTCTTGTTTGTTAAATTCTAAAATAGTATAATGAGTTAAACAATGCGGAGGAGAGATTACATGAATACCATTGAAGATTTAACTCAAGATCAAATTCGAGAAATAAATCGTGTGAAAATATTGAATTATATAAAGAACAAAGAAACTATTACTAAGCAAAGGATATCCAAAAGTCTAAAACTTAGCATACCAACCGTAACTTCTGTTATTAATCAATTAATAGAGGATGGATTTGTAAGTGAAGCAGGGGTTGCAAAATCAACGGGAGGAAGAAAGCCTGTTGTATTACAATTCGAAAAAAATGCAAAATACTCTATAGGGGTAAATATAATGACAGATCGAATTCAAGTGTTGTTGGTTAATCTGGCAATGGAAGAAATTGAGGATGTAAATTTTACTTATAATAAAGCTTTGGAATTTGAAAGAGTTCTTGAAAAGTTGAAATCAAAGATTAGAGTTATTATGAAAAAAAATAAAATTGATAAGAATCAAGTTATAGGTATGGGTATTTCTTTACCAGGTATTGTTGAAGAAGATGCTTTAGTACTCCAAAATGCACCAAATTTAAATATACGAGATTTTGATTTTAATTCTCTGAAAAAAGAATTAGATATACCTTTGTTTATAGAAAATGAAGCAAATGTTGCGGCACTTGCTGAAGTCAAATTAGGTAATTATAAAATGGCAAGACATGTTGTATATATTTCTATAACAGATGGGGTTGGTACAGGAATTGTTATAAATCATCAGATTTTTAAGAGTATTAATAAAAAAGCTGGTGAGTTTGGACATATGCGAATTTCAAATGAAAATAAAAGATGCAATTGTGGAAGAACAGGATGCTGGGAGTTATACGCTTCGAAAGAGGCACTGTACTGTATTATTGAAGCTAAGACTGGAAAGCGTATTGAAAATATAGATGATATTGTTGAAGAATCTTTAAGCAATATGGATAACTATAAAGATGCTCTTCAAGAGTATATGGATAATGTTCTTATAGGTATCGAGAATATAATTTTGGCCCTCAATCCTGAATATGTAATCATTGGTGGCGAGATGGGGAAATATGAGGAGGCTCTACATAAGTATATTGAGTCTACTCAAAATTTGAAAAGTAGTATTTTAGAATATGAAGGAACTCGAATTGTATTTGCAAGTCTTAAAGACCAAGGTGCTAAAATGGGAGCAGCCTTACTTCCGTTAGAAACTATTTTTAGTGCGGGGAAAAGCGTTATATAAACATTTTCAAATATAGAGTGCAATTTGTAGAGTGCTTCTATGTAAACAAGAGTTCAATTTGAAGAGTGCAGAGTGCAGTTAAAACATTTAAAAATAAAGTTATGAGCAATTAGCAATTTGCAATGAAGGATGATTTTGCTATGCAAAATCTTTGAATTAATCAAATGATTAAAGATTCTCGACCAAAGGGAAAGAATCAACCTTAATTGTGCATTATGAATTGTGAATTGTGCATTATCAATAAACAAAACTTATTTATACAAATAATGATTTATTATTAACAGCTATTTGAAACATAGCAAAAAAAAAGGGGTGCATATTATGTATTTTTTAGGAATAGATTTAGGTACTTCAAGTGTTAAAATTTTGGTAACTAACGAAAAGGATGAGATTGTTGGTTCGGTTACAAAAGAATATCCTGTTTCGTATCCTAAACCAAAGTGGTCTGAGCAAAATCCGGAAGATTGGTGGAATAGGACTAAAGAAGGTTTGATAGAGTTAATTGAAAAATATGAAATTCCACGTAATGAGATAAAAGCTATAGGATTTAGTGGACAGATGCATGGATTAGTAGCTTTGGATAAAGAAAATGAAGTTCTTTTCCCTGCTATTTTGTGGAATGATCAAAGAACAGAACAAGAATGTGCTGATATAACAGAATATTTTGGACAAGAAAAATTGACAGAATATACAGGTAATAAAGCTATAACTGGATTTACAGCACCTAAAATACTTTGGGTTAAAAAGCATAGAAAAGAACTTTTTGATAGAATTGAACATATTATGCTGCCTAAGGATTATGTGCGTTTTTGCCTTACAGGTGAATATGCTATTGATTATTCTGATGCATCAGGTATGTTGCTTTTAGATGTGAAAAATAAATGTTGGTCTAAAGAAGTTTGTGAATTTATTGAGGTAAAGGAAAGCCAATTACCTAAGCTTTATGAGTCTTATGAAGTAACAGGAGTAGTAACTGAAGAAGTGAAGAAAGAACTAGGGCTTCAAGGAGAAATATTGGTGGTTGGTGGAGCTGGAGATCAAGCTGCTGGTGCGGTAGGAACAGGAACAATTGAAGAAGGTGTTATTTCAGTTACTCTTGGTACATCAGGAGTTGTTTTTGCAGCACATGAAGAATATGCAGTAGATAAAAATAATCGTCTTCATGCATTTGTACATGCAAATGGAAAGTACCATTCAATGGGAGTTATGTTATCAGCTGCAAGTTGTCTGCAATGGTGGGTAGATGATGTTAATAAAGGGGTAAGCTTTGAAGAATTGTTGAAGGAAGCAGAAGAAATTGCACCAGGTTCTGAGGGTCTTATTTTCTTGCCATATCTTACTGGCGAAAGAACACCATATCCAGACCCTGATGCTAAAGGTTCTTTTGTTGGTATGACAACAACAACTAAACGGGGACATATGACAAGAGCTATATTGGAAGGTGTTTCTTATGGACTTAAGGATTCTTTGGAGATTTTAAAGGATATTGGTGTACCAATAAATGAAATAAGAGTTATTGGTGGAGGAGCTAAAAGTCAATTATGGAAGCAAATTCTTGCAGATGTATTTGATGAAGACCTTGTGGAGATTAATACAAATCAAGGGGGAGCTCTTGGAGCATGCATATTAGCTGCAGTAGGAGCAGGTCAATATAAAAATGTAGCAGAAGGATGCAAAAGAATGATTCGTGTTACAAATAAAATTAATAAAAATTCTGAGAATTCTAAAGTGTATCTACAGAATTATAAAAGATATATAAAATTATATGGCGCTCTAAAAAAATGGTTTAAACTATAGCCTTTAATTTAGAATATTATTTTGCATAAAAACTACCTCAAATTAAATTTGAGGTAGTTTTTTGCGGTATCAAACAATAAAAACATTAAATATTAAATAATAATTATAATTTAATTAAAATTACTATTTAATTTATTCGAAAATAATGTTATAATTTAAATAACAAACAGATTAGTTTGTATTTGGAATGAAAAATAGTTTATTTTAATATAGAGTTGAAACTTAAGAGTAAAGGTGAGTGATTTTATGAGCAAACGTGAAAGGGTCCTATTTGTTATATTTCTTTTATTAAGTTCAGTGGCATTAAATGATACATATCAAGTAGTTAATGCTGAAGATTTTTTTAATAACAACGTGAGTAGGGAAGATGTGTTATTAACCAGCGAAAGAGATAATAATTCTGATTTGATGATTTCAGATAATATAGAAGAAGAAACAGTTGCTAATCCAGAAACATTAGAAGTACAGGCTACTACAGAGAACACATTAGATGATGATTCTAAAACTTCTAAAGAATTGTTTAAAGATAGTGCTGAGGAGAATGTTACTTTAGAAGAAAATGAAACTGCTAATAATGAGCAGACTTCAATTGTTACAGAAAAAAAAGAAACCATAGTAGAAGAGCCGGTAGAAGTTACACCAGTAGAAACAAAAACAGTAACAACAACAGAAACTAACGCAGCAGAAAAAGCAGAATTAGAAGCAAAAGCAGCAGCAGAGGCGAAAGCGCAGGCAGAAGCAAAAGCAGCAGCAGAGGCGAAAGCAGAGGCAGAAGCAGCAGCACAAGCCAAAGCGCAGGCAGAAGCAGAGGCTGCGGCGCAAGCAGAGGCAGAGGCTGCAGCAGCAGAAAAACAGAATACTGGGTACTTTATCTCTAGTATAGAACAAGAAATTTTAAAATATACAAATGAAGAAAGAGCAAAGAATGGATTAGATCCAGTAGTTTGGGAATCAAGTATGAATTCAATAGCTAGATTTAAAGCAGAGGATATGCTTGAAAATAGTTATTTTGCACATCCAACCCCTTCACTTGGAAATATTAATTGTCTTCAATTAGCGCAGCATTTTGGTTATTCAACATCTTCTTATGGAGAAAACTTATTTACAATTGGGGTAGATGGAGCAAGTGTACTTAATTATACATCAGCTCAAAAAATAGTAGATGCTTGGATGAACAGTTCAGGGCATAGAGAAAATATTTTAAGACCAGAATGGAAAAAAATGAGTGCCGGAGTCATTTGTAGTGATGATAATTCAGTTATTTACGCAGTACAGCATTTTTCAGTAGACTAGTTCTTTTTGAAACGAGAGTGATTCTTAAAAGAAGTTTGCAGAGTGCAGAGTGCAGAGAAAAGATTAAAAGACTAAAAGACTAAGAGATTAAAATATATGGACAGGTAGATTCTTTTGAGGGATCTACTTGTTTTTGGTTTATAAGTAGTTGTATAGAACACATAATTAGCTGAGTAAATATATTATGAGGGATAGTGTGGGGAATGTTAATACTTATTTTAAATACAACAATAAAAGTGCAATAAAAAAAACCCTAATAGAAATCAGGGTTTTTTCTCGCTTGAAATGTTGCTATAACCAATTTATATTAATCTAATATAAAAGTCGAGATTATAGTTTTGTTACATTAGCAGCTTGAGGGCCTCTAGCACCATCAGTTATTTCGAATTCAACTTTTTGACCTTCGTCTAAAGTTTTGAATCCATCTCCTTGGATAGCTGAGAAATGTACGAATACATCATCTTCCCCATCTACAGATATAAATCCGAATCCTTTTTCTCCATTAAACCATTTAACTGTTCCTTGTTTCATATAAAATCCTCCAAACAAATAATTTATAACATCGTTATGTGTTAAGATTATCATAACTTTCAATAAGTGTCAAATGGTTTTTTATAATATTTTGAAATGATTTCAAAAAAAAGTCTATTTTATGTAGGAAATTAATTATTTTATTAGTGTGCGTTAAATGTTATACTATAATACTATAGTTATATTAATATAATATAAACATAGAAGGGGGATTACTATGGAAAAAAATAAAATAAAATGGCAAGTAAAATTAGTAATAGGACTTATATTATTATCTGTAGTGTTGTATTTTGCAACATATGTGGTGTTTCATGATACACATCATATGTTTGAATTTTTAATGGAAGATTTAGCTTTTATACCAGTTGAAGTTTTAGTTGTTTCATTAATTATTGATAGGGTCATCGAGAAAAGAGAGAAACAGAATCTAATGGAAAAATTAAATATGATTATAGGAGTTTTTTTTATTGAAGTAGGTGGAGAAATATTAAAAAACTCACCAAGACTAGATTCTAATTTAGTTAGTATTAAAGATGCTTTAGAAATAAAAAATGAGTGGAATGATGCAGATTTTAATAAAGCAATAAAAAAAGTTAAAAATTATGAAGCTAAGGTCAAGGTCAAGGACCTTAACTTGATTGCTATCAAAGAATTTTTAATAGGCAAGAGGGATTTCCTATTAAGGTTATTAGAAAACCCCAATCTATTAGACCATGAAACATTTACTTATTTATTAAATTCTGTGTTTCATTTAGAAGAAGAGCTTTCATGTAGGAATTTAAATGAATTAGCAAAAGATGATGAAGAGCATCTGTATAATGATATGCTTAGAGTTAACAACTATATTATAGTTGAATGGCTTCAATATATGAAGCATATAAAGAATAACTATCCATATTTGTATTCAACTGCTGTTAAAGATAATCCATTTAAGTTTTAGTTATTAAATATAAAAGTATAGAGAAAAAGAGGACGATTCTTTAATAGAAGTCGTTCTTTTTTTTATTAAAAAAAATGATCAATAAATACTAAAATTATTGACGCAAAGTATTTTGTGTAGTAAAATAAAATCATAAATGGAACACTGTTTCATAATACAAAACGGCGTGTTTAGGTGATGTATTTAATTTAATATAATTATTCTATAAGTCGAGGCTAAAGGGAGTTTTAAAGTATGGAGAAGATATTTGATATAGTGACTTTTGGAGAAAGTATGGTTTTGTTTAATCCTGATAGTACAGGACCTTTGAAATATGTAGATGGATTTACTAAATCTATAGGAGGTGCAGAATCTAATGTATCCATAGCTCTATCTAAGCTGGGACATAAAGTAGGGTGGTTTTCTAAACTTGGGGATGATGCTTTTGGTAGATATATTCTTTCAGTTATAAGAGGCGAAGGGGTAGATGTTTCAAGAGTAGTATTTGATCCAAATCATAGTACTGGAATTTTATTCAAGGAAAGATTTGAGCACGCTAATCCTAATGTTTATTATTATAGAAAGAACACTGCAGCTAGTAATCTTGTGTGGGAAGATATTGATGAAGAATATATTAAATCATCAAAAATACTTCATATCACAGGGATTACGCCTGCTATATCAGATAGCTGTAGGGAAGTTGTTTTTAAGGCAATTGAAGTAGCTAAACAAAATAATGTTTTAGTATCTTTTGACCCAAATATTAGATTGAAATTATGGGATGAAGAAGTAGCAAGAGACGTAATTTTGAAGATAGCAAGTAATGCAGATATAATGCTACCAGGTGACGATGAAGGTGAATTACTATTTGGAACAAAAGATCCTGAAAAAATAGCAGAGGAATTTATTAAGTTAGGCTGTAAGATTATAGCGGTGAAGCTTGGTAAAAAAGGGTGTTATGTAACTGATTCAAATGAAAAAATATATGTTGCAGGCTATCCAGTAGAAAGAGTTGAAGATACCGTAGGAGCTGGAGATGGTTTTGCAGCAGGATTTTTATCAGGTTACTTAAGAAATTTATCATTAACCGATTGTGCTAAACAAGGAAATGGCGTTGGTGCAATGGCTGTTCTTGTAAAAGGCGATATGGAAGGTTATCCAGATATGGAGCAATTGAATAACTTTACTGGAATAACAAAGTCAATTGAAAGATAAATTATAAATTAGTTAAATCAACTTAAATATAGGCTAAAAAAATCCACCTGTACTTCTATTTTAGTTGTTTTAAATACATAAAGCCAAAGATAAATGATGTATTTTAATATAACTATATTTAAGTGATTAATAGGAAGGTAGTTTTTCTACCTTCCGTTTAGTGTATAGTTATAAGTGATAATGCACAATGCACAATGCACAATGCACAATGCACAATGCACAATGCACAATGCACAATGCACAATTAAGGTGATTTTTTAGCAGAGCTAAAAAATTTAATTTTAATAAAACATTAAAACATTAAAGATTAAACATAAATTAATAAAACATAAATTAATAAAACATAAATAAGTAAATAAATAAATAAATGGTCAAAAAATATAATTAAGATTTTTCTAGAAAATAAAGAAAAGTGATCTTAATTATATATTTAAAAAAATAATGAGGTGAATGTAATGATAGGTATGGAACATGTTGGTATTTGCGCTAATAATACTACTGAATTAAAGGATTGGTATGTAAAGCTTTTCGGGTTTGAAGTTGTTTATGATAATAAAAAAGAAAAGCCTACTTATTTTCTATGGTTAGATGATGGAAATATGATTGAAATTTATGCTGCAGATGAAGACGAAGAAGTTTATGGAAATAATAAAAAAGGAATAAGACACTTAGCTTTTAGTACAGATGATATTGAGAAAGAGTATAAGAATTTAATGGATAACAAAGTAGAAATAGTAAAAGATTTTGCTGAAAGCGCAAAAGGTATAAAAACTGTTTTCTTTAGAGATTTAGAGGGAAATATAATCCACTTTATTAGTAGACCAGAAGAGCAGAAATTAAAACCAAAGGCTTAATAAATTAGCCCTTTTATGTAATGATGCTCAGGCTGTTGACAAATATGATTTGTCAACAGCTTTATAATTTTAAATGAAGTTATAAGTTGACAAAACATTTACTTTTATGATAGATTTATAGTATGAAAACTATATAAAGGACACAGGGGAGCTGGATATTGGCCAGCTGAGAGTAAGAACCTATTCTTTGATCCTCGACCTGATCTGGATAATGCCAGCGGAGGTAGTTGTAACAGTGCGTAAGTTAAATGGTTTGCCTTACTGAACAATACGGTCAAATAATTTAGCTTATTTTAACGCTTAAAACTATATGGTAAATATGTAATTAATTTACATATTTATTATTATGTAAAGTGCCACTTAAAACACAAATCGCTGAGATTTGTGTTTTTTTTATTTTCCACAAATAAAAATAAAAGGAGTTTTACAATGAAAACAAAAAAATTAACATTAACAGCTTTATTAATTGCCATAGGTGTTTATACTGGAAGTTTAATTTGGATTCCAATAGGTGTATCAAAATGTTTTCCGGTGCAACATTTGATTAATGTAATTGCAGCGGTTACTTTAGGACCTGGTTACGCAGTAGCAGCAGCTTTTTCTATCTCATTTTTGAGGAATATACTGGGCGTTGGGTCACTGCTTGCTTTTCCAGGGAGTATGATTGGGGCATTTTTAGGGGCAATGTTGTACAGAAAATTTAAGACTAATATTTCAGCTGTGATAGGGGAGATAATTGGTACAGGCATTATAGGAGGAATAGTAGCGTACCCAGTAGCAAAGTTATTGATGGGTAAAGATGTAGCAGCTCTGTTTTTTGTAGTACCATTTTTAATAAGTACCGTTGGTGGAAGTATAATTGCTTATGTTTTGCTTAAAATCCTTGAAAGAACTAAAGTGCTAAGTAGTATTGGGAAATAGTTAATGATTTGATTAATAGTGTGAAGTGTGAAGAGTGGAGTGTGAAATGATGGAAGATTTTCTTTCTAGCGTGCAGAAAATCTTTAATTAAATATTGGATTTTGCGTAGCAAAATCATCATTAACTTCAAACTCCACATTTCACACTTCACATTAATTTAAACTAAGTATTTTATATAAAAACAACACTTATTTATAGTAATAAAATTTAAGAATATAGTTTTAGTGAAAAAAGAAAGGGTGATTTAATTGAAAAAAGTATTAACAATAGCTGGGTCTGATTCTTCGGGTGGAGCTGGAGTACAAGCAGATTTGAAGACAATGTCGGCACATGGAGTTTTTGCTATGAGTGTAATTACAGCAGTTACTGCTCAAAATACTCAAGGCGTTTTTGGAGTTGAAGATTTATCAAAAGAGATTATTAAAGGTCAAATTGATGCAATATTTACAGATATAAAGGTAGATGCAGTAAAAATTGGTATGGTATCAGCAATAGATACTATTGAGGCAATTGAAGAGAAATTACTTGAATATAAACCAGAAATTGTTGTGTTAGATCCTGTTATGATTTCTAAAAGTGGTTTTTCTCTTTTAAAACCAGAGTCTAAGGATGCTCTTATAAAAAGGCTTCTACCACTAGCATATGTTATTACACCAAATACTCCAGAAGCTGAAGAAATTATTTCAGAAAAATTAGGAGAAAAATTTGAAATTAATACGGTAGAGGATATGGAAAAAGCTGCAGTAGAGATATTTGAGTTAGGGCCTAAAAATATACTTATAAAAGGGGGACATATAGAAGGAGATGCTATAGATGTACTTTATGATGGAAAGAAATTTACTCACTTTACATCAAAACGAATTCCAACTAAAAATACTCATGGTACAGGATGTACTTTGTCTTCAAGTATAGCTTCAAATTTAGCTTTAGGATATCCAATTGAGGAAGCTATAAGTAAATCTAAAGAGTATATTTTAGTAGCAATTAAACATTCATTAGATATTGGGAAAGGTGTGGGACCTACTAATCATTTTTATGAGCTTTATAAAAAGGCGGGAATGATTTAATTTAATGCACAATGCACAATGCACAATCAAAAGATAAAAGATGATTAGCAATTTGCAATTTGCAATTTGCAATTTACAATTAAAAGATAAAAGATAAAAGATAAAAGGAAGTTCATAGTCCGTGGTCACAGTGCACAGTTGTGGATTATTTTCTTCATTATTTAGAGATTTTTTAATTGAATTATAAATTTTGCGTAGCAAAATAATCCATAATTGCAAATTGAATATTGCAAATTGCACATTGTTTTTAAAGGTAAAAGTAATTACATAAACAATACTTAAAATATTAACATTATTCTAAAATACAGCAAATAAAAAAAGGGGTAATTAAAGGATGAATGAGTTAAAAGAAAACAAGTTATCGTTTTATAATTTTATATTTTTATGGTTTGGAGCGGCAGTTTCTATTGCAGAGATATTGACAGGAGGGTTTATAGCGCCTTTAGGATTTAAATTAGGCTTTGTAGCTATAGTACTTGGACATTTAATAGGAACAGTTATTTTAGTGCTTGCAGGGCTTATAGGAAGCAGAGAAAAGGTTCCGGCAATTACATCTACAAGAATGTCTTTTGGTCTCTATGGAACATATATTTTCTCGATTTTAAATGTTCTTCAATTGATAGGATGGACCGCTGTAATGATTAAATCAGGTGCATCATCAATTAATGGCATTAGTAATATGCTTTGGAAATTTGATAATCAAGCAATATGGTCTTTAGTTATTGGTGGGCTTATTATTTTGTGGATAGTGTTTGGTAAAAATGGTCTTAAAAAAATAACTACAGTCTCTGTAACTTTGTTATTTATACTTACTATTGTTCTAGGATTTATTATTTTTAAAGATGGTAGTGTTTTTAATTCTGCTAGTACTGGTGAAATGAGTTTTGGTGCAGCTTTAGAGTTGAGTGTAGTAATGCCTATTTCATGGATACCTCTAATTGCAGATTATACAAGATTTGCAAAGAGTGATAAGGGTGGAGCTTATGGTAGTTTTATAGGGTACTTTGTTGGTAGCTGTTGGATGTATGTTATTGGACTTGGAGCTGCAATAGTTTCAGGTAATCCAGACCCTTCAGCGATAATGTTAGCTGTTAATTTGGGAGTTATTGGTCTTGGAATAGTTTTATTATCAACTGTAACAACAACATTCTTAGATGCCTATTCAGCAGGAGTAACTTTCCTCAATATTATGCCTAAACTTGATGAAAAAAAGATAAGTGTTATTATGACAGTTATCGGGATTGGGGCAGCTCTATTAGTGCCGATGGAAAATTATGAAAGTTTTCTATATGCAATAGGTTCAGTATTTGCACCGCTGTTTGCAATAGTAATAGCTGATTACTTTATAATTGGTAAAAATAGAAAAGTTGAAGAGAAGTTAATTATTAATTTTGGTTCTACATTAATATGGGTTTTAGGTGTAATTCTTTATAATGTAATGATGGGAATTGATTTGCCATTAGGATCAACTGTACCAGTAATGTTAATAACAGGTATAGTATACACTATTAGTTGGAAGGGGATATCAAATTGGAAACTAATAAGGAAATAGGATTAGTTATTGAAAAAGTAAGAAAAAATAAGCCGTTAATACATCAGATTACAAATTATATTACAGCTAATGATTGTGCAAATATTACATTAGCTTTAGGGGCATCGCCTGCTATGGCTGATAGTATTGAAGAAGTATCGGAAATGGTGAGTATTGCTTCAGCTTTGGTAATTAATATGGGTACTTTGAGTAGTACTACTTTAGAAGCAATGATAGAGGCAGGAAAAGCAGCAAATAAGATAGGCGTACCAGTAGTGCTTGACCCAGTTGGTGTAGGAGCTACAAGTTTAAGGACAAAGAGTGCTGCTAAATTATTAGAAGAAGTTAAGTTTGCTGTGATTAGAGGTAACCTTTCAGAGATTAAAGTTTTGGCTGGATATGAAGCTTTAACAAAGGGGGTTGATTCTAATGAAGAGTTTGATAGTATTGAAGAAGAAGTTTTAGAAACTATAAAAGTTGGAACTTATTTAGCAGCTAGCATAAACACTGTAATTGCAATTACAGGTGAACAAGATTTAATAACAGATGGAAATACAAGTTTTTTAGTTAAGAATGGGGCTGCTATTATGGCCAGTGTAACAGGGACAGGTTGCATGTGTACTGCATTAATAGGAAGTTGTTGTGGTGGAGTATATAGTGAATTTAAAAATTCAGACGAAGAACAAACTCCTAAGTATTTAATGGCTGCCTTAACAGCAGTGAGTACTATGAGTATATCCGGAGAACTTGCAGCAAAGAGGTTAGATGAAAAACAAGGGACTGGAACTCTAAGAATGTTTATAATAGATAATGTTTTTAATATGAATAAAGAAACTATTTCTACAGTGGGGAAGATTGAAACAATTTTCAATTAGCAATGCTTTTTAGAAGATAATTTGCAATTTGCAATTAAGGATGATTTTGCGTAGCAAAATCTTTGAATTAATTTGATTATTTGAAGATTATGAATTAGAGGAGAAAATTAGCATTATTGTATAGTAGAATTTAATATTGTTGAGATTTAAATGTTTTAATTGTAAATTGAACATTGTAAACTATATTTTTAAAAAAAAGGAGGAAGTATTATGGAAAAAGAAATTAATTATTCTCTCTATCTTGTTACAGATAGAGGGATGGTATCAGATGATAAATTTTTAAGTACAATAGAAGAAGCTATTTTAGGTGGTGTTTCTCTTGTTCAAATAAGAGAAAAGCAAGCAAATTCAAGAGAGTTTTATGAAATAGGGTATCAAATTAAAGAAATAACTGATAAGTATAATGTACCTCTTATAGTAAATGATAGAGTTGATATTGCAATAGCACTTGATGCGACTGGGGTGCATGTAGGACAAAGTGATCTTCCTGCAAAAGAAGTTAGAAAAATAATTGGGGAAGATAAAATTGTGGGTGTTTCTGTTGCTAATATAGAGGAAGCTTTAAAAGCTAAAGATGATGGGGCTGATTACTTAGGTGTAGGAGCTATGTATCCTACTGGGACAAAACAAGACACTAGAGATGTGACACTTAAGGAACTTAAAGAAATAAAAGAAATCGTTGGATTACCTATAGTTGCAATTGGAGGCATAAACTTAGGAAATACCATAGAGGTAATGGAAACGGGAATAGATGGAATTGCTGTAGTATCGGCAATTATGAAAAATGAAAATCCTAAAAAAGTAGCAGAAGAATTTATTAATATTATTTAATTTCTAGTATATTTTTTAAAATATTATTGACATCAATAAGCTATGTTTTGTACATAATTCCAAGCTAAACAATGATTGTTAAAATCATTATTTAGCTTGGAATTTTTAATTTCTAAAAAAGTATCTCCACATTAGTGGAGATAAAAAAATATTGAAAGATAAGGGAAAGAAAATTCGAATAAGTTTCATGAAATATGAGTGCATATAAGTTAATGTGATATACTAATAAATTTCTTATATGTATAATTTTATCATATTGAAGTTGGATTCTAAATATTGAAATAGCATATTAAAGATGAGCATATCTTACTAATGAAGAAGTAATTTAAGTAGAAGAGAAAAAATAGTAAAATACTAAATATTAAAAATATTTTAACAATTAATAGATTAGTTGAATTGTTAAAAACATAAGAGTATAATTTATACAAACACTTGTTCGATTAGAGAGGGGCTTAATGAAAAAAGTAAATAAGATAGTTGAAATGGTTGTGTGGTTTGAAAAAGATGGGACACCTCACCCAAAAAGATTTAGAATAAAAGATGAGGAAGAAGTAGAAAGGGTTATATATATTGAAAAGGTTATTTGGAGAAGAGAAGAAATAGTAAATAGAAGAAGATACTTATATTTTAGATGTAATAGTATATTTAATGGGGTAAAAAAAATTTATGATATCAAGTTCGATTGCAAAGAATGTAAATGGTATTTATACAGAATGTAATATTTTAAAAATAATGCTAAAATCGAATTTTTACATGATTTTAAAGATAATTATAAGTAATAACATTGAAATTCTGATATTATATAAAGTATAAGATAAAATGGAGGGGACTATGAGAAAAAAAGTAAGATTGGCAAGTTATTCATTTCATCGATTAGCAAAAAATACTTTAGGAAGATATTTAAAAAAAAGATATAGAGTATCTATTAATGATGAAGAGGTTAAAGAATTGAAACCTCCTTATTTGATTTTACCTAACCATGTGAATAATTGGGACCCTTTTATGGTAAGTGTCTTTATGGACAACCCAATTCACTGGGTAGCATCAGATGAACAGTTTAGAAATCCTATAAAGGCAAGCTTACTGCGAAATTTGGCAGGAGCTATACCTAAAACGAAAAATAAATCAGATATGGATACAGTTAGAACTATACTTAAAATAAAGAAGATGAATGGGGTAGTAGGTATTTTTCCAGAAGGCGCTAGAAGTTGGCAGGGGAAAACACGTCCTCTTGTTTATTCAACAGCAAAATTAGCTAAATCCTTAAAGATACCTGTTGTTACTGTACTTATAAAGGGTGGGTATATGAGTAAACCTAGATGGGCATTGAAAACCAGAATTGGGAAAATGCAAATTGATTATAAAATAGCTTTAATGCCTGAAGAAATTAAGAGGTTATCAGTTGAAGAAATACACGAAAATTTGACTGAAAGCTTGGAATATGATGAGTATCAAGATAAATGTTTAGATATGATACCGTTTAAAGGGAAAAGGTTAGCTGAATATATTGAGAAATATTTATTTGTTTGCCCCAAATGCGATGCAGTAGCTTCTTTAGAATCTATGGATGATATTGCTTATTGCAGAGAATGTGATTACAGTGTTAGGTATAATGAATATGGTTATTTTGAAAAATTGAAAGATCAAATATATTTCAAGCATCCGGGTAAATGGGATCAGTGGCAGCTTTTACGAGTAAGAGAGATGTTAAAAGCAGTTGAGGGCAAAAAAAACAAAGGCAATTTAGTTGAAGATGATAAAGTAAAATTATTTACAGGTCAAAGAATGAAGGCACTAGTAAAAAAAGATGTTGGCAATATTATATTGAATAATGATGGTATATTTTTTGAAGGTTATTCTAGTGAGATTATTAAATTTGATGCAGAAAAAATAGTAGGAATTAATGTTGTATTAAATAGAGAATTTGAGTTTTATTATGAGGATGTTCTCTATAGATTTAAGTTTAACAGTCCAAGAGTATCACCTTATAAATGGGTGGAATTTATTAAGGCAATGAAGGAACATTAAGAATACACAATGCACAATGCACAATGCACAATGCACAATGCACAATCAAAACATAAAAGATAAAAGATAAAAGATAAAAGATAAAAGATAAAAGATAAAAGATAAAAGATAAAAGATAAATTATAAATTATAAAAGATAACTATTATAGAAATGCATTATAAAAGAAGAAAGACAAGGAGGATTTATATGGAGAGTACTTGGAATTCGATGTTAGATTTTATTTTTTTGACAGTTTGTTTAGCTTCTGCAGCACTTTTGAAAGATAATCTTAAAATTTTCAAAAAATTAGTTATTCCTACGTCAATAATAGCTGGGTTTATTGGATTATTTTTTGGACCAGAATTTTTGAAAGTAATACCATTTAATGTAGATGTATTAGGTAATATGGTATATCATCTTATGGCAATTGGATTTATTGCTTTAGCATTAAAAGAAAGAAAGGGAGGAAATAATCCCTATAGTGGTAAAACAGGTTTTTATATTGTGTCTATGTATCTAGTTCAAGGGATAGTAGGATTTGGGGTAACATTAATTCTTGCGGCTACTGTGATGAAAAAATTATTTCCGGCTTTTGGATTGCTTTTACCATTAGGATATGGACAAGGACCTGGGCAAGCATACTCAATAGGTACACAATGGGAAGCATTAGGCTTTGAATCAGGATCACAGATTGGGTTATCAGTAGCAACAGCAGGATTTTTATGGGCATGTTTAGGCGGAATTATATTACTTAATTTTTTAATAAAGAAAAGAAATATGAAACATGAACATTTAGAAACAGATGAAGCAAAACCTAGGATTACCGAAGATTCTGAAGCAGGTGAAATTCCTTTAAGTAGTGGACTTGATAAGATAACTGCTCAATTATTTTTAATAGGTATAGTTTATTTAGTTACTTTCTTGACTATCAAGGGCTTGGAAATTGTATTGACGCCAATGGGTCTATTTGGACAAACTTTAGCGCAGTTATTTTGGGGCTTTCATTTTTTAATAGGAACAGTATACGCAATTTTATTAAGAGTTATATACGATAAAGCTAGGGAATCTAAGGTCTTAAAAAGTAATTATCCAAATAATTATTTGCTGCAAAGGATATCAGGAGCATGTTTTGATTTGATGATAACAGCATCTATAGCTGCTTTGTCTATAAGTGCTATAAAAAAGGTATGGCTTCCTTTATTGATAATAACTACAGTAGGTGGACTTGTAACTATTATGTGGACTACATTTGTTTGCAGAAGAGTATTTAAAGAACATACACTAGAATATATACTCGCTTTTTACGGAATGCTTACTGGTACAATTTCTACAGCATTAGCATTACTTCGAGAAGTAGATAGCGAGTTTGAAACAGGAGTCGCAGAAAATCTTGTGTTTGGTAGTGCTATAGCTTTACCTTTTGGACTGCCATTAATGGCTATATTGAACATACCGACAGTAGGGTATGTTAATAATCAGCCGATAATGTACATTTATACAATTGGGGCTTTTGTACTTTACTTGATATTTATTTGTTTCCTATTATTTAAGAAAAATAAAGAACATGAAGGATAAAATAATGGCGTATTTGGTGACTAGCACTAAATACGCCATTGAAACTTATTAGAGGTTGTATATTTCTTTATATTTATTGTTTAAATATTCGATGAAGTACTTAGCATTAAGTTCTTCACCAGTTATCATTTTAATTAAGTGAGCTGGTTTGTAAATTGACCCATGTTTATGAACATTTTCTTTAAGCCAGTTGTGGATATCTGATAGATTACCATTTTCAATTTGTGTATAAAAATCAGGCATATCTTTTTTCATCTTATTTAGCATTTGTGCTCCATATAGATTACCAAGAGCATAACTAGGGAAATAACCGAAGCTTCCATCAGCCCAGTGCATATCTTGAAGAACTCCTTCGCTGTCAGTAGGTGGTTCTACACCAAGGTACTCTTTATATTTTTGATTCCACATTTTAGGCAAATCTTCCACTGTTAATTCATCGTTTATAAGCATTTTTTCAAGCTCGTATCTTATAATAACGTGAAGAGAATAAGTAAGTTCGTCAGCTTCAACTCTTATAAGAGAAGGCTCTACATGATTAATACCTTTATAGAATGTTTCGAGATCAACATTTTTAAATTCAGGGAATGTTTTTTGAGCTTCAGGATAAAAGAACTTCCAGAAATCTTTTGATCTACCCACTATATTTTCATAAAATCTTGATTGAGATTCGTGAATTCCCATAGAAACACCTTGGCCAAGAAGAGTTCCCTTAAGATTATCAGGTATATCTTGCTCGTATAAAGCATGGCCGCCTTCATGGACACAACTAAAAAAAGATGGTCTAAAATCATTTTCGTAATAATGAGTAGTTATACGAACGTCTTTATTACAGAACTCCGTTGTAAATGGGTGCGTGGATTCATCTATTCTACCCATATTTTCATAATCATACTCCATATGGTTTAAAACATATTTTGAAAATTCTTCTTGTTTGTCTTTAGGGAAATTTCCATTGAAAAATGATACATCAGGTTTAGATTCAGAAAGTTTGATTTTATTTAGAAGTTCAACAATACCATCTCTTAATTCAGAGAAAACTTGGTCTAGTTTTTTAACTGTAATGCCTGGTTCATACATATCAAGCAAGGTATCATATTTATTTTCTTCATAGCCTAGATAATCAACAAATTTCTTTTTATAATGGATCATCTTCTGAAGATGAGGAGCATAAATACTATAATCATTACTTTCTTTGGCATCTTCCCAAGCAGCCATTGAAGTAGAAGCATCTATAGCATATTGAGTATATAATTCTTCTGGGATTTTTTTAGTTTCATTATATTCCTTTTCGCATTTATCTACCATTGCTTTTGTAACATCATCTAGATTATCTTCTTTTATAAAATACTCAATATAGCTAAGCATTTCATCTGATGTAGTCAATTTATATAGTTCTCCTGATAAATAACCTAAAACTTCGCCTCTATAAGCTTTACCTAGTTTAGGGGTATTGACCATCTCATCCCAAGAGAGTACTGCAATAGAGCTATTTAAATACTCTATTTTCTTGATATATTCTTTGAAATTTTCTAACATAAAAAACACTCCTTTTTGAAAATATTAAATTCATTGTGAATATTAACACGTGTAAATATAATTATACATTACTAATCTTTATTTACAAATAATGATTAAGAAAATAATACTATTTATTGAATTTTTAGTTTAAATATTTATTAATATGTGCAAATTTAGACGACTAAAAGTAATATATAATTGACATTAATTAACATATATGATAATATCATTATAAAGAGAGGACGGATGAGAAATGTCAAAAAACTTAAAAATAAAAATTGCAAGAGTGACATTAGATATGACGCAAAAGGATTTGGCAGAAGCCGTTGGAGTTACGAGACAAACAATGAATGCAATAGAAAAGGGTAACTACAATCCTAGTATTAAATTATGTATTGGTATTTGTAAGGTATTGGGTAAGACTTTAGATGAATTATTTTGGGAGGAGTAAATTATGAAAAAGAATTGTAAGTTAGACGAGCGTCAATTGTGGATAAGAGGAGAAGTTTACAAACATGCGTTGATGGTCATGGGAGGACTACTTATATTAGATGCTATCTTAAAAGATTTTGGTATGATTTGGGCAGATAGTATGAGTTCTAGCATGATTATTTTAATGGTTTCTATTATGGTAGGCTCTGTTGAGATGATTTGTCGAGATGTATATATGGTGCCAGGAAATAGACAGAAATATCTTATTGCTTTAATGGGAATATGTTCATCTATTGTAGTAGTTCAAGCAGTAATTGAACTAGCAATTGGGAAATATAAATTTGTGGTAGAGGGACAACTTACTAATGATGCTTCAAAGGCTATAATGGTTGCTTGTGTGTTTATTATTTTTATTGTTTTTCTAGTGAAAAATCATCAAAATAAAAAGATGGAAGTGGAATACGATAATTAGATAACAACAAGAAAACCTTATATTTCTTTTAATAATATGATAATATACAATTCAAAATGTGCAATGTGCAATGTGCAATGTGCAATGTGCAATGTGCAATGTGCAATTGTGGATGATTTTCGTTTGATGCCCATAATTGCTAACTGCTAATTGCACATTGCTAATTAATCTTTAATATTAGTATGCTGCATCTCTTGATACTAGTGAAAGAGTAATATTCAAGTTGCTATTTCTAGTTCTTAATTCATCAATAAATACTTTTGTACTTACGGTATCTAGTAATTCTATTTCATAATATAGTTGATATAAACTTCCGAGGGATGTTGTTTTAACTTGTTTTAAAGAGTGGTGAGTTACATATTCTTCAAATACATCTTCAAAAGCTTTTTCGTAATCTAAATCTTCAGGTACTGTAATACGAAGTGCTTTAGTTGCTGTTTTTTTTGCTCCAAAGTTAGCTTTGCTTAAAACTAACATTCCAGTACATAAAACAATTGCAAATATCAAAGCATAAACATAAACACCCATACCAGCTGCGAGTCCAGCAGCCATTGAAAATAATACAAAGGCAATATCTTTAGGTTGACCAGGTTCACTCCTAAATCGGATGATGGAGAAAGCTCCTGCTAAACTGAAAGCTTTTGCAACATCACTACCAATTAACATGATTAAGATAGCAATAACTGCGGGAAGTAGGATTACTGTTAGAGCAAAGTTCTGTGAATAATCCCCATTTGGATAAGTTTTCATATAGGTTAAGCTGATAATTATACCAACTAAAAAAGCAACTAATATTGTTAAAACTACAGTTGTTAAAGAAATTGTGGTACTAGTTGAGGTGGTAAGTATGGATTCAAACATGGTTTATAAGCCCCTTTCAAGTTAGTATTAGTTAATTGTTTTAAATATTCTCTACCGTATTTTGAAAAACTAGTTGGAAATATTTCATATTCGGATAAAATTTCTGTAAGCCATAGAGGGTAAGCCCCTAATACCTTTATTTCCATAAGCCATTGACCTTCTTCTAATAATTGTTCACCATAATCCCCAAGTTCTAAAGCTAAATCATAACGCCTTGTTCGGATATTAGTGTCAAAGGTAATTCTTAGATCATCATCAAATAAGGCTTTTCTATCATAAGCAATATATACTGATGGCTTAAGTTCGTAGCGTGTAAGGAAAAAATCTATTTCTTTCATTACTTGGTGGTTATGATATGGTTTTTCTTCTGGCATTGAACCAGTAGAGACAAATTCATAAGCGTCTTCAATAGTCATACTTGTTCTTCGTTTATTAACTACACCATTATATTTTTTCTTAATTTCAAGGTAGGCTTTAGTTTCTATATTAGGAATCCCGTAAGACCTTAATCTTAATTTTTCTTTGTAAACTGGTTTGGCTAATGATTTCTTTATAAGTTCATTAGAATCAGTATCATAGTAAAGATTACATATAGTATAAAATCCATTATCTTTATTGTAAGCATCCAGTTCCATTCGTTCATTAAGTTTTTCTGTTAAAATTTTATATTTCTCTTCATTTATTAAGAATTTTTTTTCATATCGGTTAAAAACTTCTTTTCCCATAGTTATTCTCCTTTCATTTGATGTTGCATTTCTTATCTATGAGTTCATTATAAATTGCCTACCTTAAATCAACCTTAAAGAATTAACATAGAATTAACTTTATGAAATAAAGTTAATTCTATTTATTTAAGATAGATTTAAGTTTTCTATTATAAAGTTAAAATAGGAGTAGTATTATTGGGAATATATTAATGTAAGGTTTATAATTGCTATGATATAATTTGGTTAATATAAACTTTACTTGAAAAGGGGATATGTTATGAAAATACTTATTGTAGAAGATGAAGTTCGTCTAGCAGAAGCAGTTTCGCATATATTAAAGAAACAAAATTATTCTGTTGATATGGTACATGATGGCGAAGAAGGTCTTGATTTTGGATTAACTGGAATTTATGATTTGATTATATTGGATATTATGCTACCTAAAATGGACGGTTTGTCAGTATTAAAGGAGCTTAGAGAAGAAAATATTCTAACACCGCTGCTATTACTTACAGCAAAAGGTGAGATTCAAGATAAAGTTATTGGTTTAGATAGTGGAGCGGATGACTATCTTCCTAAACCTTTTGCAACAGAAGAACTTTTAGCTCGAATACGTGCATTATCAAGGCGTAAAGGCGAAGTGGTATTAACAGATGAACTTAAATTTGGAGATATTACTTTAAATCATGATGAGTTAAAACTTACTAATGAAGATAGGGAAGTTAAATTAACATTGAAGGAAGCAGATCTGTTAGAATATTTGATACTTAGAAATGGAGCAATAGCTTCTAAAGAACTTATTATTGAAAAGTTATGGGGATTTGATTCAGAAGCGGAACATAATAATGTTGAAGTTTATATTTCATTTTTGAGAAAGAAGCTAGCCTATTTACATTTTAATACCACAATAATAACAACACGTGGTGTTGGTTATGCATTAGGGGTGAAAGAATAATGTTCAAGAAATTAAGATTTCGGCTTCTTTTTATGAATTTAAGTATTATCATCATTTTAATGCTTACTTCTTTTTCTAGTATTTATATAATTACTTACAACAATATTCATAATACTATTAATGAAGATTTAAATAGGATTTCAGATGTTAAGAAAGAATTTAATATAGGACAAGAAGTAAATCCTTTATACAGTGCTAAAGATAATATTAATATGACATCTGATTTAGATGAAAAAGATAGAGAGTTACCAGAAAAATTAGTTTCTTTTGTTATTGAAACAGATATGGAGGGTAATATTTTAAAAGTAGTATCCTCTTTTGAGGCAGAGGATAGTTTTTATGAAGAGGCGTTAACGCTAGTTCAGGAAAATAGTTATATAGGTAATAATTTTACTTTAGATAGCAATGAATGGGCCTATAAAATTAAAGAAACTGGATTTGGTAATCTTTATTTTTATTTAGATATTACATCGCAACAAAATGTTTTGGATAAGTTAGTAATTACTTTTATTATTGTATCTATTATAATGATATTTTTTATATTTTTAATTAGTAACTTTCTAACCAATCGTTCTATTAAACCAATTAAAGAAGCTTTTGAAAAACAAAAACAATTTATTTCAGATGCATCACATGAATTAAAAACACCCTTAGCAGTTATTAGAACTAATGTTGATGTTTTGATATCAAATCAACCGTCTAAAGATACTCTGGATTCAAAATGGCTTTCTTATATAAAATCAGAAGTTGATAGAATGGGTAATTTAACTAAAGATCTTTTATATTTGACACAAATGGAATCAGGTGAAGAAAGAGAGCTGTTAAAATATTCTTTCAATTTAAGTGAAAAGATAGAGCAACAGCTCTTAGGAATGGAAGCTTTAGCTTTTGAAAAAAACATAGAAATGGACTATGAAATTGCGCAGAATATAAATATAGTAGGGAATACAGAACAACTCATTCAAGTTGTTATGATTTTATTAGACAATGCTTTTAAATATACACCTGAGAAAGGTAAGATAAATCTATCTTTAGTTAGAACTAATCATCATGTAGTTTTTTCTGTTACTAATACTGGAGGAGGAATAGACCCTAAGGAGGTTAATAGAATATTTGAAAGATTTTATCGTGTAGATAAAGCTAGGTCAAGAGTTAATGGAAGTCATGGACTAGGTCTTTCGATAGCTAAAGCTATAGTAGAGCAGCATAATGGTAAGATTTATTGTGAAAGCATATTGAATGAAAAGACTACTTTTACAGTAAAACTAAAGATATAAATTGTAAAATACTAAATCGACAATTATGAACAAACTAAAATAGACAGCGAAATGCTGTCTATTCCTACGTAAAGAAATAATATTACAAGGTGTAATAAATGGATAATTTAGTATTAATAGTGTATAATTTAGAGATATAATTAGGGCTATTTTAGTTTGAATTTATTAATAAATTAGTTAAATAAAGGTGGAAAAACAAGCAAAAACTCATGGAAGAATTTATGGAACAGCTATCATATGATCTAGGAATAGACGGAGATTCCTAGATTAGATAACAAATACTTAGGAGGAAATTATAATTATGTATGTATTTTCAATTGTACTAATAATTGCATCAAATGTCTTGTATAATATCAGTCAAAAGTCAACACCAGAGAAAGCAAATCCTTTTGTAGCACTTTTTATTACCTATACAATAGCAGCTATAGTAACTATAATTGCATATCAATTTAACAAAGGGGAAAAAGGATTTATTCAATCAGCTTTAGATTTAAATTGGACAAGCATAGCGTTAGGATTTTCTATAGTTGGACTTGAACTTGGGTATATATTAGCATATAGAGCAGGTTGGAATATTAGTGTAGGATCTTTAGTAGCTAATATAATTCTTGCTATTGTTCTTATACCAATAGGAGTAATCTTTTTTAAGGAAGGATTTGAGATTAATAAAATAATAGGTACAATGATTTGTATTGTGGGATTGATAGTTATAAATAAGTAAAATGAAAATTGCTTTAGAATAGTTAAAAGAATAGTATATTAGTTATTATGTTAGGAGGAGTAATATGTTTATATTTTCTTTAATTATCACAATGGTTATAGTATTACCTATGATAGGATTTGGACTTTTATTTATGAAGAAACCACCTAAGGAGATTAATTCTATATTTGGATATAGAACTAGAATGTCATCAAAAAATAAAGATACCTGGGATTTTGCACATAGATATGCTGGACGAGTATGGTTTATTAGCGGAATTGTTACTGCCGTTATATCTACTGTATTGATATTTATTTTAAAAGATTCAGTTATATTAGAGAAAATAGTACTTCCGCTGTATTATCTACAATTAGTTGTATTGCTTTTAGTGATTCCTTTAACGGAGATACAGTTGAGAAAGGTTTTTGATAAAAATGGGAATTATAAAGAAACGGAGGCGAATAATGGTGGAAATTAATAAATATTTAATGCCTTTAGGAATGGTGGGAGTTATTTTTTATTTTTCTCATACGATATTAGGTAGGATTTTATGGTCAGAATATAGTCCCATAACAATGGATATTAGTTCTCTTACAGCAGATGGGGCACCTAATGCATCACTACTAAAAATATTTACTGCTATTTATGGAGTTTGCATGGTATTGATGGTAGCGGCTTTGATTGCTAAAGCTTTTGAAAAGTATCACAATTTATTAAAAATCGGATTCATAATAATGATGATAATGCAATTAACATCAATGTTTGGTTATAGTCTTTTCCCATTAACCGGAGATAAAACTGAGATGAATTTTCAAAATATGATGCATATTATTGTAACTATTATAGTAGTATTTACTACAATTATATCTTCATTTTTGATTTCCATAGGATACTTAAAACAGGAAAAAACAAAGAGGTTAGGGAGAGTAACTTTAGTATTTGCAATATTTATTACCAGCTTTGGGATGCTTAATCCTATTTCAATGAATTTACAATTGAATATACTAGGTTTAACAGAAAGATTAGTTATTTACACAATACAAGTTCTTATGTTTACATTATCTTATTATTATACTTTTATCGAGGATAAAAGAATATAAATAAAGGAGGCAATAATTATGATAATTGCGTGGATTATAATTGTTATTATTGTAATAATGAGTATTTTTCTTATTAATGGAAAAGGTAGTTGGATGATTTCAGGTTACAATATGATGAGCAAAAGAGAAAAAGAAAAATATGATAAAAAGAAACTTTGTCGTGCTACGGGAATATATTTATTGATTGTGGCAGCTTTGATAGGTATGTTAATGCTTGTTACTAATTATGGTATTGAGCATAATAATGAAAAGATTATTTCATATGCAGCATTGGTTTTTGGCGTTATTTTGATTGTACTAACTATTGCATTAATTATAATCATGAATACTTTTAAGAAAAAGTAATTTTATGAAAATTTAAAGAGGTGAAATTATGAAAACTGTTGTTGTTTATAAATCAAAAACAGGGTTTACAAAAAAGTATGCTGAATGGATTGCAGAGGAGTTATCTGCTGATATTTTTAGTGTTTCAGATGTAAATGTGAATAGTATTACAGCTTATGATACTGTGATTTATGGTGGTAGTTTATATGCTGTTGGTATAGTTGGAGTTAAATTTATAGTCAAAAACTTTGATAAACTTAAAGACAAGAATATTGTAGTATTTGCAACAGGTGCTTCGCCTTATAGAGAAGAGATAGTAAATGAAGTGAAAAACAAGAATTTTACTTTAGAACAGCAAAAATATATAGAGTTCTTTTATCTTCGAGGTGGTTTTAATTACAATAAATTAGGACTTTTTGATAAAATACTTATGAATTTATTAAAAAGGAAACTTAAGAAGAAAAAAGAGTTAACTCCTGATGAAAAAGGTATGCTTGCAAGCTATGATCATCCAGTAGATTTTACAAAAAGGAAAAATATAGATGAACTAATTACTTATGTAGATAAAAAATGATTGGAAGGTACTAATATGATAAAAGTAAATTTTTACGACCTAAATACAATAGAAGATAGTAAACTGCTATTTGCAGTTATTATGGCAAAATATCAAGGAAAATGGGTATTTGCTAGACATAAAGAGAGAAGTACTTGGGAAATTCCAGGTGGGCATAGAGAGGAAAATGAAGATATTAATGTAACAGCTTCGAGAGAATTAGTTGAAGAGACTGGAGCAAAGGATTTTAAGATTACCCCTGTTTGTATTTATTCTGTTGAAACGGAAGAAGAGGAATCATTTGGAGGATTATTCTATGCTGAGGTGCAGTCGCTTGAAGAACTTCCAGATTATGAAATAGAAGAAATAAAGCTATTTGAAAGAATACCAGAAAAATTAACATATCCGTATATTCAACCATACTTGTTTAAAAAAATTGAACTACTAAAAAATTAGTACGGAAAGGATATAAAAATGAAGAAAACAGGCAATACAAAGCTAGAAAGTTCAGTAGTTGTAAAGCAAATACTTATAACTCAAATATTAAGTATTATCTTTGCGATTGTGGGGGAAATCCATATAAGGTTGATAATAGCTCATGATTTTTTATTTACTAATATTATGTTACTAAATTTAGTTATTATTTCATTAACAATACTTTATACAATTGCAATAAGATTTTCTTTGAAAGGAAGTTGGAAAAATGTTTTATTAATTTCAATTCCTTATGTAGTATATGGATTCGTTGTTTTATGGTATGGAAGTGAAATTTTTCCTGTTGAAACTGATTCAAATGATTATGGGGTAGGAATTATGGGGATATTGGTGAGTATGTATCAATGGATAAGTGTAATTGTAGCCAGTGTAATTGGGACATGCTTAAGTAAAATAAGATTAAAGAAAGAAATATAGTATAAATTAAAAAAAGAATATAAATTTTAGTGAAAAATATGTTTTTAGAAAATAATATAAGTTATCATTAGAATTTAAAAAGGGGATAAGTATATGGATACTGAAAAGAAACAACGGGAATTTCAGAAAAGGGTAGTATATAAAAAAATAGGATTTTCAACATGGTTTTTTGCTATAATTCCTATGATTTTTATCGAAGGGGCTTTTAAATATGCTATAACCATAATTATATGCGCTATAGCTATATATTTTGAGCGTCAGTATAAATGCCCTTATTGTAACAAAGTATTTGATCCTAGATTAAAATCAAGTGAATTAACCTATTGCCCAAAATGCAACGAAAAACTCCAATAAAAAGGACAACTTATATTTGATATGACTCTCCTCATAGTAAACAGCTTTTATTATTTAAATTGTTTACTATAAGAAGGAAATATCATACTTTGAAGTTGTCGCTTAATAGTTTTATTTTTTGAACTTTTAATTTGAACTTTTAAGTTAAAGATTTTCTGACCAAAGGGAAGAAAATCCCCCTCAATTGTGCATTGTGCATTGTAAATTGTGCATTGGTTTTAAAGCATCACATTCTCTGGTTTTCCATTTTCAAAAGCTTTTATATTATTAAATACCATATCAGCTCTTCTAAATATTGACTCACCAGTTGCAAAAGCTACATGTGGAGCAACTAATGTATTTTTTGAGTTTAGTAGTGGATGGTCATTAGGAATTGATGGCTCCATTTCGAATACATCTATCCCAGCTCCAGCTATTTTATCATTATTTAAAGCTTCAGCAAGTGCAGTACTGTCTACAACAGCTCCTCTAGCTACATTTATCAAAATTGATGATGGTTTCATTAGAGCTATATTTTCTTTGTTTATAAGTAATTTAGTTTGAGGAGTAAGTGGTGTATGTAGAGAAACGATATCACTTTCACTCATTAATTCTTCTAGAGATACATATTTCATACCTAATTCTTTTGCTTCCTCTTTTTGAGTTCTGCTATATCCAAGTAAATTACAACCGAATACTTTTGCAATCTCGGCAACTCTTATTCCGATTGCACCTGTACCAACTATTCCAACAGTCTTACCATATAATTCATTTCCAACTAATCCAGCTCTAGTTTTTCCTTCTCTTGTAGCTTTATCACAAGGAGTAATGTTTCTTAAAACAGATAGCATAAGGCCGTAAGTAAGTTCAGCTACTGAATGTGTACAATATCCTGCTGCATTACTTATAGTAACGCCTTTTTCCTTGCAAGCTTCAATGTCCACGTGGTCAATTCCAACAAAAGCAACAGAAATAAGTTTTAAGTTTTCGCTAGCTCTTATAACATCACCATCTAATGGAGAGTTGGCAATTATAAATACATCTGCTCCTTTAGCAAGGGCTATTTTTTCTTCTTTAGTTTCAATCTTTTCGTAGCATGGTACAAATTCATAACCTTTGTCGACAAATGGTTTTGCAAGAGATTCTACAGCTTCTTTGCTAATTCCTAGAGGTTCAAGCATAACAATTTTCATAGTATACACTCCTTTTATTTTTAAATCTTAATAATCTTTTTCACTTTATTATTACTACAAATAAAGAATATCATTGTTATGAAAACATTGTCAACCTTAGATTTTTTTCTGTTTATTGATTGATATATAGTATTGTGCTAAACTTATTTTATTGTTATTTACAAATTATAATAGGATAATAATTTATTACAAAATAAAGGGGAGTTAAGATGATTAAATTATCTTTATTTGATAAAACAAAAATTAATAATATGGAACTTAAAAATAGATTTGTAAGGTCTGCTACTTGGATGAAGATGGCGGATGATAAAGGGCATTTAACAGAAAAATTATTTAATATATATGAAGATTTAGCTAAAGGTGGAGTAGGGTTAATAATTACAGGATATGCTTATATAATGGAAGAAGAAAAACCCAATGAAGGAATGCTTGGAATCTATGAGGATAGCTTTATAGAGGAATACAGAAAACTTACTGAAATGGTACATAGTTATGATAGTAAGATAATGCTTCAAATTGTTTATGGAGGGTCTTCAACAAGATATAAGACTGAAGAAAGAGTAATATGGGGTATGTCTTCTGTAGAAAACAAAAATACAGGAGTTATACCTAAAGAAATTAGTAAAGAAGAAATAAATGAATTAGTAAAATCTTTTGGAAATGCAGCAGAAAGAGCAAAATTAGCGGGTTTTGATGCAGTAGAAATTCATGGTGCTCACGGATATCTTTTATCACAAACATTAAGTCCCTATTATAATAGAAGAAAAGATGAATATGGGGGCAGTATAGAAAATAGAGGAAGAATGATATTAGAAGTTTATGATGAAGTAAGAAATAGAGTAGGAAAAGAGTATCCTGTGACAATAAAACTTAATTGTTCAGATTTTGATGAAGATGGAGCTACTTTTGATGATTGCAAATACATAAGTGGAAAGCTACAAGAAAAAGAGATAGATGCTATTGAAGTTAGTGGAGGAGTATGGAAAGATAAAAGTAAAGAAGAAGCTATTTTCAAAGATTACGCAGCAGAGCTAGCCCAAAACCTTAATATCCCAATTATATTAGTAGCATTAAATAGAAGTCTAGAGAATATGGATTCCATATTAAATAGTACAAAAATACAGTACTTTTCAATGTGTAGACCATTTATAAGAGAGCCTAATTTAATAAATAGATGGCAGTCAGGAGACAAAAGTAAAGCTAAATGTATATCCTGTGGTAAATGCTATTCTGAGAATGGCGTAAGATGTATTTTTCAATAATGTGAAGTGTGAAATTTGAAGAGTGAAGTTAAGGTTAATTTTGCTGTGCAAAATTTCACACTCCACACTTCACACTTCACACTATGTTTTAAGAAAGGGGATTAATATGAGTTTAGAAAGTGTTAAAAACTATTTTACAGAAAATAATTTGGATTTAAAGGTTATTGAATTCAAAGAAAGTACTGCAACAGTAGAGTTAGCAGCAGAGGCTTTAGGGGTAGAGCCAGGACAAATTGCTAAAACCATGGCCTTTAGATTAAAAGATAGGGATATATTAATTTTATCTAAAGGTGATGCTAGAATTGATAATAAAAAATTCAAAGAGTATTTTAGTACTAAGGCAAAAATGGTGAAATTTGAAGATGTAGAAGAAGCAACAGGCCATCCTGTTGGAGGAGTATGCCCTTTTGGGTTAATAAAACCATTGGATATTTATTTAGATGAATCTTTGAAACAATATGAAATAGTATTTCCAGCAGGTGGTTCTCCAAATACAGCAGTAAAAATTGAAGTTGAAGAATTGGCTAAAATAACAGATGGAGAGTGGATAAATCTTTGTAAGGAATAATTGAATAATAATATATCTGTTTAAGATTTGATTATTAATTATGAAAAAGCATAACTGTAAGGTATATACTACGTAACTTAATTTATACTTGTTCAAAATCTAGATGAATCTGTGAGTTTGGACGAGTATAAATTAATAGTTTTATTTAGAAAAGTACGTACAAGTATATTTTTTTATTCTAAGATATGCTTCAAGAATTCCATAGCCAAATCTTTATTTGAAGAAAGAGCAGCGATTGCTATTACTTTATCTTTAGTATCATAATCAAGACTATCTAAAACAGTATTTTCCGGTAGTTTTATTCCATATATATTTTCAGAATCAGTCAATGATTTCCCTACAAATTGAAGTCCTTTTGTTGATATAGAGTCTTTTTCTTTTGAAATGTCTATAAAAGCTCCATCTTTTGCGTATGCATAAAAATCTTCTTCATTTAATACTAGAACATCAATTGAACCAGTAGAAAATTTCACAGAAAATGCAGTTTGTATATCAGCATTAGTCTCTCCATCATTAATGGAGCTTATTGAAATAATTTGTTTATTAGGTAGTTGTAACTGAGAGGCTAATTGTTCTTCTAAAGCAATGGTTTTTGTTTTTTCTGCATAGCCATTTAATAAATACGCTTGCAAAACTATATCATCTTTGTTTATCATATCCATTATTAATGAACCTATAACAAATATTACAATTATACCTATGATGGTTTTAGTTTTATTATAGTACCAAAAATTTTCTAGTTTTTTCTTATCCATAGTTAACATCCTTTATTGTATGATTATTTGATTAAAATATAAAACAATAGCTAAGTCAAATGAGAAATAGCTAAATTACATAATATATATTATTATACATTACTGAGTATAAAGCTATCTCATTAAAAAATAAAATTCATAAAATATTAATAATGTGGAAAATAGATATCTTCATATTTGCTTAATAATTTATAAATATAATATGGTTATAAATTATTAAATACTTGTATTTGAAGTAAGCAAAATAATAATTATAACAATATGGAGGAATACAAAATGGATATGTTTTTAAATATTGGATTAGCAAAAATAAGTACGGGTTTAGCTATTATAATGAGTGCTATTTATGTTTTAAGGGTTATTAATAAGAAGGTTTTTAATAACGAAAAGAATTTTTTATATAGTTTAAATAGAGTATTAAGAAAACATCATAAAACTTTAGGCATTATATTGGTTATTATAGGATTGGTACATGGTATATATTCATCAGATAGTGTACTTAGTTTTAACTGGGGTACAGTAGCTTGGGTTTTTAGTTTATTATTAGGGCTCAATTGGATGCTTAGAAAAAAACTTAAAACAAAGAAGATATGGATATATTATCATAGGATTTTAACTGTATTATTTTTATTAACAATGGTTATACATATTGCTGTTGTAAAAGATGTCTTTAATTCAAATAGTGAAGGGTTTAATCAATCTACTAGTATATCAGAAAGTGCAGATAGTAATGATTTAGCAAGTAAAATTGATAATGATGATACAGCAATAGAAAATAATAATGAAGAGATAGAGAATTCAGATGGTAGTAGTTTATATAATGATGGTACATACTATGGTGAAGCAAATGGATATAGACCTAATTTAAATGTAGAAGTAATTATTGAGGATGGAATGATACAAAGTGTAGAGGTAACTGATAATAATGAAACACCTAAATTCTTAAGAAGAGTTGTCCCTACATTAACAGATGATATTGTAGAAACTCAAAAAACAGACGTGGATACTATAACAAGAGCTACTATGACTTCTGATGCTATTATAGAGGCTACAAATGAAGCATTAGAAGATGCAAAGTAAGATTAATAGTAGAGAACTCTAAACTAAAAAATAAAAACAAACAAAAAAGCCTTCTGTTTTTAATTTAGAAGGCTTTTTTATATAGTGTTAGTTTAAATGAATTATTTCAACAAATACAAAAATTTTCCTATAAACTATCTTAATAATGTAGTAATATTATTATTAGGATAGTAAAGAAAAGGTTTTCTTAATAGAGTAAATTTATATTTAAAGAATATGAGATAAATATGAAAAAGGGGGTGCTTTGTATAGAAATTTTAACGTTTATAAGTTTAAATAAAGAAAAAAGAGAAGCGTTGTTCTGTTTTTTGAATGATATTAGCGATGAGCCACCCTTCAATAATTTTAATACTATGATAAAAGATTTTTCAGGCCATCTATTTAATTATGGCAAAGAGTATTTTACAGTATGGGAAAATGACCAATTGAAAGCAACTCTAGGATTGATTACTATAGATATTGAAACTAGAGGAGAGGCATTTATTACTTCGATTTTTGCTTATAAAGATGGGGATAAATATATTTTTAATTTGCTTGAAAAAGTAAAAGAAACGGTAAATAAAACGGATGCAAAATTCATAAGGTTAGGTGTTAGCAAAGGTAGAGAATATCTTATACCAACCATAATTAAATTAGGATTTGAAAAATCATATGATATGGTTACATTAAAATTTGAAGACATGAATGCTTTGAGCAAAATAGAAGAGAATAGTAATTTTGAGTACAGAAATTTAACCAAGGAGAATACAGAAATATTTAGAACAGTACATAATAAAGCTTTTATTGCATCTCCTAATGGCGGAATGATGAGAATAGATGAGGCAAAAGAAATTGCTAGTTACAATAAGAATACTGATTGGTCAGGAATATGCTATTTTAAAAAAAATCCTGTAGCTATATATCAATCAGATGTGAAAGAAGATACTGTGTGGATAGAAAATATTGGCGTATTACCTAAATATCAAGGAATAGGGATAGGAAAGTTACTTTTGAAAAAAGCTGTTAATATAGCACAAAGAGAGAAGTATAATAACATAAAGCTTTATGTGGTTACAAGTAATGAAATTGCATACAAAGCTTATTTAAAGTATGGATTTAAGTTTTATGAACAAAGAGCAGCTTGGTTTTCAATGAAAATAAACTAATTGTAAGAACATAAGGGTAATTTCAAAAGCAAACTACAGTTTATTATTATTAAGTAAATTTATATAAACAATGTAACTTTAAAAAATAGGCTGAAAAGGGGTGGTATTTATGTTTAATATTGTTCCAACGGGAAGGATATTTCAAGATGTATATGCAATTAGGAGTATTTTCGTTAATTATTATGTTATGAAAACTAGTGAGGGTTATATTGCCTTTGACTCTGGTATATTTACTCCAATAGTAGCAGAGCAAAAGCTTAAGAAAATCAGTGTGGCACCAGATGAGATTAAGTATTTATTTTTGACCCACACAGATTATGACCATACAGGTGGAGTAAAATTATTTAAAAATGCAAAAGTATATATATCAAAAGCAGAAGAACAAATGATAAACGGTAAAAAATCAAGGTTATTAGGAATTAAATACAATAGGTTAAAGGTTGAATATACTACGATAGAGGATGATGAAGAAATTATTATTGGAGATATAAAGATTAAAGGTATTCTAACACCAGGGCATACGCCAGGGTCGATGTGTTATTTGGTAAATGATAGATATATTTTTGCTGGGGATACAATGTTGCTTTCAAAAGGAGAAATCAAACATTTTGGTAGACTTCAGAATATGGATACAAAAACTCAGATTAAATCTTTGGAAAAGATTGAAAAACTAGAGGGGTTAGAAATTATTTGCACTGGACATGGAGGGATTTATTTAGATAATAAATAAAGTTATTTGATTAGTGAATGTTAATTAAATAAACGTAGAGTGGTAGTAGTAATAATTAAATATGAGGAAAAATATTGATAAAGAGTAGAATTAATTCTATTTTTTATTTTTTAAAACTAGTTATTGACATATACCTAAAACTGAGTATAATAATAAGTGTAATGGGTATATGTTCATTACATGAATATAAAATAATAAATAATTTAGGAGGTACAAATTATGCCAAGAAGAGATGGAACAGGACCTCAAGGACAAGGCTCAAAAACAGGAAGAGGATTAGGTACATGCGACACTGACAGTAATAATCAGAATAATTCAAGACCTTTAGGTTTAGGTTTAGGTTTAGGACGTGGCGCTAGAGGTAGTGCTGGTAGAGGCAGAGGTTTTGGGTCTGGAAATACAAATAGTAGATAGGTAAAATAGAATGTACAAGAATTAACAGCTGATGTATAATTTATTTAGCAATTAGCAGCAATTAGCAATGTACAATCTACAATGAGTGAAAAATTTCTTTTCATTAGTTTGAAAATCTTTGATATAATTAAAGAAATATTTTAGCTTTGCTAAAATATTTTATCCTTAATTGTGCATTGTAAATTGTGCATTGTGCATTGAATTAATAAGGGGTGTTTAAATTGCCAAGACCTAGAAAAAGAAGAAGAGTATGTGAAGTCCCAAAAGTAAAAAATTATGGACCTATTTTTGAAAATGAAGATATTACTAGTGAAATAGATAAAGATAAGATAATATTTATGACTGTGGAAGAATACGAAATAATTAGACTAGTAGATTATTTAGGTTTAAATCAAGAGCAAAGTTCTGAAATTATGGGAGTAGCTCGTTCGACTATTCAAAGAATCTATGAAGATGCTAGAAAGAAAATTGCCGATTCTTTAGTTAATGGCAGAAGGATTAGAATAGAAGGTGGAGATTACAAACTATGCGAAGAAAATGACGATATGGAGATTTGCAGAGGGTGTAATAGAAGAGGTAAACAATGTGGTAATGGTGGCCATAGACTAAGAAATAATGAATCATGGAATAATAAAGAAGATATTAATAAGGTAGATAATAATGAAAAATAAGAGTATTAGCTTTATAATAGTGCTAAATTATCAAAATTAGAATAACCAATTCGAAAATGATTTTGACGCTAAATATCAACAATAACGATGAACTATAGATTTTAAACTGTGACCTGTTCACTGTGAACTGTGACCTAACTAAGTATGGAGGTGAAAATCTTGGAGATGCAACTGTTCAAAATGAAAATAGTAAATATGAGCGAAGATAATTATACTATAAATATTATTAAGGGTGAAGAATTATCACAAATTTATTTTAACCCTTATGAGAAAAAGCTTGAATTCATTACTGAAAATAATTTATCCTCATACCTCCAAGAGAATGAGTACCAACTTAGAAAAATACTTCACAACAAAAGACCACATACTTATTATGTAGGATTTGAATTGACCATTGCCTTAAGAGATGAAAAGGATGTGGCTAGTTTCAATGATAGAAGTAAAATTGTTGTTTTAGATAAAAGGAATAATTCGATAAATAGTTATGTTGTAGATGAAGGTGAAAAAATAATTAATGAAATCTATATAGATGGAAGTTATCAAGATAAAAGAAAAAAAGGTGCTTATACCATTATTATAAAAGATACAAAGGGCAATTATAAAAGTTATATTGAAGAATCATTGGAAATAGGATCTTCTCAAACAGAACTAAGAGCGGCAATTAAAGGGGTAGAATTATTAAAAAATACTAAGAAAATACGGATTATCACAGATAGTCAATATGTAAGAAAAGGACTAACAGAATGGGTTATGTGTTGGAAACTTAATGGTTGGAAAACAGCTAATGGGGAAAGTGTTAAGAATATAAATAATTGGAAAGAATTTGATAAACTAACAGATGGGAAATATATAGAATTTAAATGGGTAAAAGCTCATACAGACCATTTTGAGAATACTTTATGCGATTTATATGCGAAAAATAAATTAGAAGAATTATTATGATTTTCAACTTAAAAACCAGGCTAATAGCCTGGTTTTACTCGATTTTACATCGAATTATAATATAGGTTAAATTATATTAACATAGTTTCCACAAAGTTACACACAGGCTTATCCACAGAATTGTGGATAACTTATTTAAAACAAAGATATCGTTAATTTGTTATTGATTATAGAAAAAATTAGGCAGTAGATATTTTTCATAAAAATATCTACTGCCTAGCTGTCATTAAATTTAAGTGTTTTATAGTCTATTTATATTTAGTAACTTTCTAAAAATGATTTTACTTTTCCTACTACGTAGTGGCTACCACCTCTGTTTTGAACTTCTTCAATCATCATTGTAGTAATGTATGGTTTTTCATCACTATTTTCAAGGGCTATAAACCAACCATTTTCAGTTCCGTTTGCATCATCTTTACTTGCCTTTAATTCTGCAGTACCCGTCTTACCTGCAATTTCTCTCCCTGCTATCTTAGCAGCATTAGCTGTGCCATTCGGATCCTCCACAATTTTAAGTAAGAAAGAATATATTTTGTTAGCTACATCAGGGGATATTGCAGTTGTTGCAGCTTCTTTGTTTGTAGCTACATCATTATATAGTAATATAGGTTCAATTACTTGTCCTTCATTCATAAATGCAGTATATGCTTTGGATAGGTATAAAGGATTTACTTCAACTTCACCTTGGCCATATCCAGTATCAGCTAATAAAGTTTCTTTAATTGTAGTATTAGGGTCAGATATAAGTTGAGATGAATCTATAGAATAGCCAATATTTAAGGAATCACCTATACCAAACTTTTTAGAGTAATCAACAAAATTTTGTTGTCCGATTTTTAATGATAATTGAGCAAAATATATATTATCAGAATAAATATAGGCTTTCTCCATATCTACATTAGCATTTGAGGATACTCTAGTAACAAAATAATTTCCCCAAGAAGGATCGGCTTGCCAATCAACACCATCTACATTAATCGAAAAATTTTCATCAACAACGCCAGTTTCTAAGGCAATAGCGCCTGTAAGAGCTTTGAAAGTTGAACCTGGTGCATATACTTTAGAAAACTTATTAACCATTGGAAGGTAAGGATTATTAGTTAACTCATTATATTCTTCACTACTTATGCCAAGTACAAATTTATTTGGGTCATAAGAAGGAGAACTTACAAGAGCCATAATTTCACCAGTTTTATGATTCATAACAGAAGCTGTACCTGAGTCTTTTTCCAATTGATTAAATAAGCTTTGTTGCATAGTAGAATCTATAGTAAGTTTTAAATCTTCTCCATTTATAGCTTCTTTTTTCAGTAAATCAGTGGAATTATCTCCAACTTTTAAAGAAATAGCTATACCACTTTGTCCATGAAGTTCTTCCTCATAAAGAGCTTCCATACCTGTTTTACCAATATAATCTGTTGAAGTATATCCTTTATCTTTGTGTTTTTCTAGTTCTTCAGCTGTAATCATTCCGATATAACCAGTTAAGTGAGCTGCACTTTCACCGAGGGGATAAACTCTTCCTTCAATTGTGTCGTAAGTAGCAGGGGATTTACCGTCATCATTTATATATTTTTCATTGATTGTTTTAATCCGAGATATTTGAGATACGGGTATATTTAATAGAACTACAAGAGAGTCATCTTTAACCCAACTTTGGTCTAATTTACTTTGTATAAATTCTTCAGTTAAATTAAATTCTGTAGCTAAATCTTTAATAACGACATCTTTATTATTGTTAAACCTACCAGGAACTATAGCTACTCTTATGACATCTCCATAACCAGCTAAAAGGGCATCATTTCTGTCATAGATACTTCCACGAGTAGGAGAAAGTATTTTAGTAGAAATAGATACTTCTTCATCAGTATAATCAGATAAGAAATATGTATTATTCCAAACTATATTCCATTTGTTTTCCTTATCTTCTTTTTCTTTTACAATTTTAGCATTTGAATACATAGAAAAATCTCCATAGCTTGTACTAACTTTTATTTCAAAAGGCATTATAGCTTCAATTTTATCTTTTAATTCATCTTCTATTTCTTCATAAGTTATATCAGTTGAAATTTCAAGATTGTCCACATATGCATTTTCAAAAAATGCTTCGTTGTTAGCTATAAAATCTTCTTCTGTTAATTTTGATTTAGTGGATGAATCCATCATTGAGTACATACTACTAAAATCTTTCTTCATCCATGCATCTGAAAACTCATTAAAAACCTGAACAGGATCTTTTTCCTTTGAGCAAGAAGAAAACATAAATACAGCAGTTATTAACAATACAATTATCAAACTTTTTTTCTTAAACATATCTTTACCTACCTTTTAATTTACCTTGATAAATTTTTATAGAATAACATAATTTTATCACTGTATAATATTACAAGCAAACATTAAATTATAATGCATAATAAAAAAAACAATGCACAATGCACAATGCACAATGCACAATTAAGGATGAAATTTTTTAGCGGAGCTAAAAAATTTCTTTAATTTATTTTAAAGATTAATTAAGAGTTAATAATTAATCTTAGATTATTTTTAAATTGGATTAGTTGTTTTATAAATTAAAGATTTTCTAACCAAAGGGTAGAAAATCATCCATAATTGTGCATTGACAATTGTGCATTGTGCATTTGAATTTTTAATACATTCCGTGTTGCTCCATATAGTTATACAAATCATAGCCATGCTCTTGTTCCTCTTTTTGGATATGGTTCAAAACATCTCTTGCATTTTGGTCTTTAAACTCAAAAATTGAGGTATTATATGCAGTAGAGACATATTTTTCCGTCATTAAAAGGTCCTGGCAAATTTTTTTGTCTTCAGCAATTTGCATTGCAGGTGCTTGCGTAGGTTGAACTGGTATATTTGCTTGTTGCTGAGTTGGTTGGGATTGAGTAGTTTGCTGGTTTGGTTGACTTTGTTGCTGGGCGTTCATATCTGGCACAGTTCCATTTAACATTTGATTTAAAGTATCAAAATGTTCTTGTTCTGCGTTAGCATGGTCTGTTAAAATCTGTTTTAATTGTGGGTCATTAGTTATTGATGCATAATTAGTATACTTTTTCATGCATACTTCTTCGTCAGCTCTAGCGTCTTCTAGTAAGGTACGCTCTTTATTTGTCCAAGTTACCATAATATCACCTCGATTTTAGTATTGCCAGAGGTAGAATATTTAAACATATTATAGGTGACACTTTCTGTAATATTGTAGAAAAGCTACTGCAATTAAAAGATTTATGAACACTGAGAAAATCATCAAGTATTTCACACTTCACTCTTCACATTTCACACTATTAGTAATAAAATCTTAGTATTAGACTAATACAATATGGAGGAAGAAAAAATGGAAAAGTGGGATTTATTTGATGAAAATAGACAAGCTTTATACAAAACGCATAATAGAAAAGATAAAATGGTAATTGGAAATTATCATGTCGTTGTAAGTATTTGGACTGTTAATTCAAAAAATGAGATATTATCTACATTGAGAGACCCTAAAAAAGATGTATATCCGAATTTCTGGGAAAATACTGCGGGCTCGGTTTTGGCAGGAGAAACAAGTGTTGAAGGTGCGTTAAGAGAATTAAGAGAAGAGACAGGAATACTTGCAAATGAAGAAGAAATATTATTTTTAGGCACTAAAAAAGAAAAAACAGCATTTATTGATAGCTATATAGTGAGAAAAGATTATGAAATATCTGAATTAAAAATGCAAGAAGATGAAACTGTAGATGCAAAGTGGGTGACATTAGAAAGATTTGATGAAATGATAGAATCAGGGCTTGTTGCATTACCTGTTGCAGAGAGGTTAGAATATTTTAGAAAAAGAATTTGTGATTTTATATTTAATAAATAGCTAATAAGAGACAAGTATGAATTATACAAAACAGATTATTAATTTTGTTTCTAAAAATGACTAATAATATTAAGGTGAAAATAGTTATTGGATATGTAGGAAAGGTTAGCAGGGCAGTAGATATATTTGGATAAAGATATCTATTGCCCTGTATTTATTAATTACGCTTCAAAAGTTGTTAATTTATTTAGTAATGTATCCACTTATTGCTTTTTCAAATTCAGATTTTTCAGTACCATCATTTAAATTGCCTACTTTCCAAGTTCTAAACCATATAGGACCTATTAGTATGTCACTTGTTGGTCCAAACCATATAGAAGTTTCAAATGTTTTTTCTTCACCATTTTCAACCAATGTTAATTCGAGTTTACCTATTGCATAGCTATCATCAATTCTAACTTGTAATTCATTATAGGATTTTAAGTAAGTCCCATTTTCTTTTAAATCTTTAATTCTATTAATCCAAATTTCTTTTGCATCTTCATAAGATATATTCGGTGGAAGGTCTGAAGCTTGGTCATAATAATATAAATATTCAAAAGCTTCTTCATAGTTTTCTTCTTTTATATTTTTGAAAAATTTTGTAGCAGAATTTTTTGCAGATATAGAAGAATTTATAGTAGGTCCCAAAATACCTATCAAAATACCTATTAGTAATGCAATACCAACATATTTAAAAGTTTTTTTTCTTACTCTTTTAAATAATTTTACTGATGAGTCGTTTAAATTTGCAGATTTTTCTTCGTTTTTTTGTAAATCTCCCTTCAATAGTTCAAGGGTTTCTTTGCAATTTGTACATTCTTGTATATGATCTTCAATAATTTTATTACTATCATTACTAGTTAAACCCTCAACGTATGATGGAAATAAATCATTTATAACATCACAACTGATTTTCAAAATTTTCGCTCCTTTCAATATCAATTAAAATTTCTTTTAGTTTAAGTTTTCCTCTGTAAAAAGTAATTCTTGCCCAATTCTCACTTTGGTTAAATACATCGCCGATTTCTTTGAATTTCAATTCCCCGAAAGTTCTTAAATTAACTACTTCTTTATAAGGTTCTTTTAGTTTATGGATTGCTTTATATAATTTAAGTTTATCTTCACTATTAATTAAAATATTTTCAGGTGTTTCTATAGCCTGTATGTATATATTTGTATTTTCAAGTTCATTTTTCCTTTTACAGTGATTGTTTCTATACTTATAATATGAAAATTTTGCAATTTGGCATAACCATACTGATAATTTACATTCTCCTTTGAAGTTATTTATAGATTTAATGGCTTGATAGAATGTCTCTTGTGTCAATTCTTCTGCTAGTTCAATATTACCTGTTAGGCAAACTAAGTATTTAAATATTTGATCTCCGTACAGCCTATATATTTCATCAAAATCATTCAATCTTAAACCTCCTTTTAAATATAAGTACAGAAATAGCCGATTGCAGAATACTGCAATCGTTGCTTCTACTATCTTTTAGCCGTTAGGCTTTTATATTTTCCTCCAATGTGGCATTCTATAAATAGCCCTATCTATAAAAAACACACAAAGGAGGACAATAACATGTTTTGTCTTAATAAAAATAAACAAATTACTATTTTCGAACAAGTATCTGAATTAAATGACTTAATCACCAAACAACCTACCGGTTTTTTAAATCTGCTTCGTGATAATTTCGATCTTAATACTTTTATACCTGAATCTTTTACCAAAAATTATTATGCCGATTTAGGCAGGGGGCGTAAGTATTCACTTTCTTCAGTACTTTCAGCTTTGATAATAATGCAGATATTTCATATACCTACAACTGTTTTATTAAATCTTTTTCTTGTATTTTCTACCGAAATAAGAGAATTCTGTAGTTTCGACGATACCATTCCTGATGAATCATTTTTCAGTAGATTTAAAATAACATTTGAAAGTGATATTGGTAACTTATTTAATGCAATGATTCCAAATATTATTGATATTTGCGAGAAAATTAATAATGATCTTCCAGATAATTCGCCACATAAAAATCTAAATTCTATGCTAATTTATGATACTTCTGGTTTAAAACCAAGAGTTAAAGAAAATAATCCTAAAACACTTGTTTCAGAGGTTAATCGTCAAAAATATTATGCAAAAGTTACTAAAAATGAGAAACATAATGCCTATGCTGCCGCATATAAAAATATG